>DASYPF010000386.1:0-5966 GCA_036006905.1 Acidobacteriota bacterium | reverse complement strand
GTCTGGGCGTGGGTGAACCCAAGGAGGCGATGTACGAAGTAACAGATCAATGTGGAAGGTTGCTGCCAGAGGGATGTCCACGTTACCTGATGGGCGCTGGCACACCGCGCGACCTGCTTGATTCGGTTGCGCTGGGGGTGGACATGTTTGATTGTGTTTTGCCCACTCGCAATGGGCGTAACGGGTATCTATTTACCAGCAGAGGACACCTGTCGATAAAGAACTCTCGTTTTGCCGACGACTCCCTCCCGGTTGACGATCGTTGCGGCTGTCCCGTCTGTCGCCGCTTTTCTCGGGCCTATGTAAGGCACCTTTATATGGCCGGAGAAATTCTCTCCAGTGTTTTAAATACGGTTCATAATCTCTACTTTTACCTTGACCTCATGTCGAAAATTCGTAAGAGTATCGCCGCCCAAGACTTCGTCGAGTTCAAGCAACGATTCCTTGCGGATTACGAACGCGGGGAAGAACCAACGTCATCTGTTTAGGATTTGTTATACTTAAAAATTCAAGGTCGAAGGTCGAAAGTCAGAGGTCCAAAGTCCAAGGTCCAAAAATGGGCGGGTTTCGACTTTCGGACCTTGACTTTAGATCTTCGACCTTGGACCTTGGACTTTCGACCTTGGACCTTCGACTTTGGACCTTCGACTTTGGACCTTCGACTTTGGACCCAGGAGCGTGACTTGAAAGGATTATGCTTAGTCGCTTAGTTCTGGCGCAAACAATTCCCGGTGCTCAGTCGCCACTGATCGCATTCCTGCCGATAGTCCTGATCGCTGCGGTTTTCTACCTGCTGGTTTTTCGTCCCATGAAAACTCGCCAGAAAAAAGTGGATCAGATGATTGCTAATCTGAAGTCGGGTGACCGCGTGATCACGTCGGGAGGGATTTACGGTACTATCGCCGCCGTCAAGGATAAGACTTTTCTGCTGCGAGTGTCCGACCAGGTGAAGATCGAGGTGGCAAAGAGCTCCATCGCCGGCTTGCAGTCGGAGGAGATTCCGACGGCCTGACTGTCAGCTCTCAGCTGTCACCTCTCAGGTGTCAGCTCTCAGCTTGTCAGCCCTCAGCTGTCAGCTCTCAGCTAACAGCCAAGAGCCGAAAACGATGTCTGAGAGCTGAGAACTGAGAGCTGACACCTGAGAACTGAGAGCTGAGAACTGAGAACTGAGAACTGACACCTGAGAGCTGCTAACCGATAGCTCAATCATTGGGAAAAAATGAGAAAAAGATACTGGTACCGTGTTCTGGTGATTCTTCTTGTCCTCCTCTTGAGCGCAGTTTTCTTCTGGCCTCCCTGGAACAGAATCAAACTCGGCCTTGATTTAAAAGGGGGAATTCACTTGGTGCTGCAGGTCATTACCCGCGACGCGCTCGAGGCAGAAGTCAACCAGGCGGTTGATCGCATCAACAGCGAATTCAAAGATAAGAATATTGCGGGCGCCACAGCCACAGTTTCCGATCTGGATGCGGTGATTTTGGGAGTGTCTCAAGATCGAGATCAGACGGTTCGAGACATACTGGACAGGAACTTTTCTGGTGAGTTCGATTATCAGTCCAATTATCAGGCCGGCGGCGTCCAGTACCGGATGAAGATGACGCCGGCTGCGCGAAAGACAATAGAAAAACAGACCGTCGACCAGGCGTTGGAAACCATTCGCCGGCGGGTCGATGCGCTGGGGGTGGCGGAGCCAAATCTGCAGCTATATGGCGCCGGCGCCGTGCCTGACCAGATCATTGTTGAGCTTCCCGGCCTGGACGATCCGGGACGGATCATTAACATCATCAAGACTACAGCCCAGCTTCAGCTCAGGCTGCTTTACAGCGACGAGAATGGCGACACTAAGGCCGGCCCCTATCCCACGCAGGAGGAAGCGCTGCGAGCCTTCAACAACAACCTCCCTCAGGATTACGAGATCCTTCCTTACAAGGAGAAGAACAGCGACCGAAACAGTGACCTGGTTGTTAAGCGGGGAGCCTCGTTGACCGGACTGGATTTGAAAACCGCGCATCGGGGACAGGATATTAACGGTGCTCCCCTGGTTAACTTCTCACTGAACAGCGCGGGGGTGCAAAAATTCTCCGCGGTGACGGGCTCGAACGTGGGAAAGCGACTGGCCATTGTTTTGGATCGAGTCGTGATTTCAGCGCCTGTCATTAAAGACAGGATCGACCAGGAGAGCGCCCAGATTGAAGGGCAGTTCACGACCGATCAAGCTGATGCCCTGGCACTCAATCTCCGCAGCGGCGCGTTGCCCGCGCGTGTTTCGATACTGGAACACCACGTGATCGGACCCTCATTGGGAATGGATTCCATCCGTCAGGGAATCTGGGCAGCAGTCGTAGGATTGGCGCTGGTCGTGGGGGCTATCCTTATTATTTACAAATTTTCCGGGATGAATGCCTTCGCCACGCTAATTGTCAACTTAATGCTCCTGCTGGCCGTGCTGGGGGCTTCTCATGCCAATCTGACACTACCGGGAATTGCGGGAGTGATTTTGACCATCGGTATGGCGGTCGATTCCAACGTGCTGATATTTGAACGTATCAAGGAGGAGTTGCGCTTGGGGAAATCGGTGCGTGCCGCCATCGATGCGGGTTTTGACAAAGTGTTCTCTACGATTATCGACACGCACATCACGGCGCTGATCTCTGCCTTTTTCCTGTTTCAGTTCGGA
The DNA here is from genome assembly GCA_036006905.1 of Acidobacteriota bacterium. Taxonomy (GTDB): domain Bacteria; phylum Acidobacteriota; class UBA6911; order JACQSX01; family JACQSX01; genus DASXTB01. Next base: position 3,289 of record DASYPF010000386.1, on the reverse strand, counting down.
ACCGGCCCGGTGCGTGGGTTCGCGGTTACCTTGGGAGTCGGGCTGATCGCCAATATTTTCGCCGCTGTTTATGTATCGCGCACTCTTTTTGGGATTCTTCTCGACCTGCGCGGCGGGGAGAGAATTTCAATTTAGTGGCAAAGTTCGAAGTACCAAGTTTGAGTGACGAATGACGAACTTACAAAGTTCGAAGTACGAAGTGCGAATGACGAACCTACGAAGTACAAAGTGCGAATGGCGAATGACGAACCTACCAATTCCTCAGCTAAAAGTTCGCGAACCGTTTACTCGTACTCCGGATTTCGGACCTTGAAAGTCCTTCATTCGTCATTCGCACTTCGCACTTCGTACTTCGAACTTCCCAGGGAACTTTCCATTCGTTTTCGTTGTCGATAAGAAGCGGAGTCATAGTAGATGCAACTCTTTAAGAACGTAAATGTGGATTGGTTGGGGCTTCGGTGGTTCTTCATCGGGCTGTCACTGGTCTTGACTCTGGCGGGAACCCTCTCGCTGTATGCCAAGCGGGGGCCCCGGCTGGGGGTCGATTTTACCGGCGGGACGCTGGTTTACGTGCGTTTTTCCAAGACGCCTGAAATGGGCCGAATTAGAGAAGCGCTGCGCAGCGCCAGCATCAAAGCCGAAGAAGTGACCGCCTACGATGAGCCTCAAAAAAATGAGGTGCAGATAAAGTTGGCCCGCGTTCAAAGTGAAGAAGCTGAGGATTTGAGCCGTGGCTCCAGCCAGATATTTGATTCGCTGCGCAAGGTTTTTGATCCCGGGAATGCACAGTCTCAGAAGGTGGATGTAAACAGCGTTGGAGGCGATGTGCTCACTCGGCAGTTGCAAGAGTGGGACCCGGAAAAGTTGCGGGGCCGGGTGGGCAGTAACGAGCACTATTCGCAAGTGGCCCGAGATATCATCCGGCTGCGAACAGGAAAAGGCGGCTTGCTGGCGAGCTTTGACCAGCTCCGAGAAGCAAATGTTCCGGCGGCGGTAATCGACAAGCTAAAACAAGATGGTTATCTCGGTTCCTTTACGGTACTTAGCACCCAGAGCGTGGGCCCCAAAGTAGGACACGATCTGCAGGTTCGCGCGCAGTATGCCATCCTCTCTTCCTTGCTGGGGATGCTGGTTTATATCGCTTTCCGTTTCAAGCCGATTTACGGAGTGGCGGCGATCATCGCGCTGTTCCATGACGTGTACATGACGCTGGGATTCTTCTCGCTCACTCACAAAGAGATTACCCTCACGGTAGTGGCTGCGCTGCTCACGCTGACCGGCTACTCGATCAATGACACGATTGTGGTATTCGACCGAATTCGTGAAAACTTGAAGGGAATGCGCCGCGAGGATCTCCGCTCGGTGGTTAATGCCAGCATAAACCAGACTTTGAATCGAACCGTGACCACATCAGGTTTGACGTTCCTTTCGGTGCTGGCTCTTTATCTTTTCGGTGGTGAAGTGCTCAACGGTTTTTCCTTCGCGCTTGTGGTCGGAATCATCGTGGGAACGTATTCTTCGATCGCGATCGCGGCTCCAATTTTGGTCTGGTGGCAGGCTCTGTGGGCGCAAAGAAAGCTTGTGCTCAAACGGGCGTAAGTCGTTGAAATACTATGGTAGAATGGATTTTCCGAAGGGTGTGGATTGAAGCTGCTTTTGTCTTGACTTGAACTGGGGCGGATAGTAACATTCGCGCGGCTTTACGGGCCGTCACCCCTAGAAAATCAAGACAGAGAAAGGATTACAGATGTTTGATCATCTGCTGGAATCTGCCTCACGTCGCGAGTCAACCAGGAAACCCACGACGATTCTGATTTCGTTTATTATTCACGTCATCTTAATCATCGTCATCGTCATCATCCCTCTTATCTACTATCAGGCCCTGCCGACGCAGGAATTACTGACGTTCTTGGTGGCGCCTCCGCCTCCACCGCCCCCACCGCCGCCTCCACCGCCTTCCGCTCCCAAAGTAGAGCCTAAAGTGATCAAAGAAGTCCGCGTTACCGGCTTCAAGGTGCCCACAGAGATACCGAAAGAGATTCCTAAAGAGCGCATCGACGTGCCTGAAATCTCCAGCGTCGTGGGCGGAACGACGGGAGTTCCCGGGGGCGTTCCTGGCGGAGTTGTAGGCGGAGTACCAGGCGGAGTAGTAGGAGGAGTTCTTGGCGGCATACCGGCGCCCGCGCCACCGCCGCCACCGCCAGTGCAGAAGAAGGAACCGATCCGCGTCGGTGGCAACGTTCAAGCTTCGAAACTGGTCAACCGTGTGGAGCCGGTTTATCCGGAGCTGGCCAAGCGCGCTCGCGTGCAGGGAACTGTGGTCCTGCAGGTCCTGGTGGACGAGCAGGGGAGTGTTGCCGACATCAAGGTAATCAGTGGGCATCAGTTGCTTAGAGATGCCGCCTTGAGCGCTGTCCATCAGTGGAAATATTCGCCGACATTGTTAAATGGCGAACCTGTTAAGGTAATCGCGACTGTTACGGTTCTATTCGTTCTGAAATAACCCAAGTGCCTTTGTCATTAAATTTGGAGGGGTAATCAATGAATGTAAGTCTTGTACAAATGTGGACCCAGATGGGGATGCTGGCCAAAGGTGTGGTTGTTGTGTTGGCTATCATGTCTATCTGGTCCATTGGCGTCATGGTGGAGCGCTACATTACTTTCAGTCAGGCGCGCAAACAGTCTCGTGAATTTGCTCCGGCGGTGGCCGAGGCATTGAAGAACGGCCGAATCGACGAGGCGATCAGTATCGCCGATCAGCATCCGAAGAGCCATTTGGCCAAAGTGGTTTCTGCGGGTTTACAGGAGTTCCAGGCACATGTCACGAGCAAAGATATACCGGGGGAGACGATTGAGGCCTCGCGCCGAGCGTTGCAGCGGAACGCTGCCATTGGAGTAGAAGAACTGAAGAGAGGGTTGGGAACTCTGGCGACGGTGGGAAGCACCGCGCCTTTCGTGGGACTTTTTGGAACTACCGTAGGCATCATCAACGCTTTTGCGGGAATGAGCTCGGGTGGCGAGAGTAACCTGGCGGCGGTTTCCGCCGGTATCGCTGAAGCGCTGATCACCACAGCGTTCGGACTGTTTGTGGCGGTGCCTGCCGTGTGGATGTATAACTATTTCACCGGCAAGATCGAGTCTTTTGTTGTGGAAATGGATAACTCCAGTTCCGAGCTGATCGACTATTTTCTGAAGCAGCGAGAACGCCGTGGCAATGTCTAGTGGTGGTGCAAAGAAGCTCAGTGGTGTGACGTCAGACATCAATGTCACGCCCATGGCTGACATCATG
>DASYPF010000385.1:0-4224 GCA_036006905.1 Acidobacteriota bacterium | reverse complement strand
CTCTCCCACAAAGAGATGCAGGCGGGAGATCACTTCAGAATATGGCATAAAAAGTGGGACTGCAACCAGAGCTTACCGGGCCTTCAACTCCATGGCACTTTCTATCGGTACTCGGCTCGGCCCTTATGAGATTGTTGCACCCATCGGCGCAGGCGGGATGGGGACGTGTATGCGGCCTACCTGAACGCCTCAAGATACGTCGACGCGTGATCCTCAGGCAGCCTGAGGTGGCTGAACGCTCGACGTATTAAGGCCGTCCGTGCTTCCACTTCCGGCTGAATGACCTCAGTCGCCCCTGCCTGGACCAAAGACTCCGCCTCGAGCGGCCTGTGCGCACGGGCTAAGATCGCCGCTTCTGAATGAAACGGCGCAATTCCCAGACCGAGGGCGACTGACAGAAGAATGCCTGTGGGTCCTCCAATCAGTGCCACCCACTTCGCTTGAAGCAGATCCTTAACTGAGAACTCCAAGCCGATGGAAAACATCAGCAGGACAACCCCAGTTCCGCAAACAGCTCCAGCGTATGAAGATTCGTGACGGCGGGTCCAGGCGTTAGCGGACTGATAAAAATGCCGGCAAGGACCTAGCCCAGAATCACCGGTTGCCGCAGTCGCCAGGCCAGCATTCCGCCGGCGATTGCGGCAACAAACACGTATGCCAAGTCCCGGAAGAAAGTCGGATTACTGTCCATCGCTGTTGTAAGTCTTCTAGGTGAAAAAGCAGAACCGCGTCCGTCAGGGCGCGCGCGGAGAATCTAACAAGACTCGCAGAAGCTTTTCTAAGCTGCTTGCTGCGAGTTCAGGCATCTTGTAGGGCTCCGAGGAATCGACGAAGATTCTCCCCACGCGCCCTCACGGGCGCGGTTCTGATTTTTCACAGGTTTTCAGTCTTCGGGCGCGGTTGAGCCAGGAAGCTAGTCCTGGCTCTTAATCCAACTGCCCGTTGATTGGTGATTGTCAGTCTGGGGCGTTAGCAGAAGGCGTGGTGTTGCGCGCCTCCGATTGCGTGTTCTCATGCTTCTTGAGTGAATTTCGACGACCGCTGATGTGTAACCAAAGAATAAAACCTACGGCAAACGCCACCAGAGACCCAACGACAATGATTTCAGCATTCATAAGATCATCTCCTGAAAGTTACGCCAGCGGAAACACGTTGACCACGCGCAGATCCCCGGCTTGCAAATTTTTTGCTACGGATTCAAAACTTCGGATCTAAGAACGAGACGACGAGACAAAGGGCGGAGCCTGGTAAGCGAACCGGAGATGAAGGGTCGACACTGGATTATCACCGCTTACATGACCAGAAAACTGGCGGAAGGAGCAACTGAATGGAAGCGAAGCTGACCTTCCGGTATGACCGGGAGGCAGACATTCTGTACATTAACAAGTGCCTGCCCTATCCGGAGCAGGAATCCGAGGAACTCGGAGATGAGGTGGTCGCTCGACTGAACCCAAAAACCGGAGAAGTGGAAAACCTGGAAATTCTGTTCTTCTCAACAAGGTTGTTGCGCAGTGATCTGTTTGAGCTGCCGATCACAGCGGACTTGCGCTTGGCGCTCAAGGGCTAGTCAAAGATTGTTCTTTTTTGCTTCCACAGACGTTTCTTTATTTCGATAAGGGACAGGGTCGGCTCTTTCCGTCGGGCGTGGATAAGTTTCCAAAAATTCGGATCTGTCTGCAGTACCACGGCCTCCCAAACCGGCGGCTCGGCTGGCAGTACTTCCCTGAACAAGCCAGTCGATGATCCTCACGCCGGGATGTGGCTGGGTCCTAGCTTTTCCTTTCCAAGACAATCACCCAATCAGCGAACGATGGTTGAAGGGGTGGCACCCAGGTTCCGGCAGTATCGGGTATCACATTCACCGCCTCCTGCTCTTTTCCAGTAGACGGATTGTAATAAAAAGCGCGATAGGAAACTCCAGGCTCGAGGTTTTTTAGCCTGGGCGGATCCCACATGGGGGGGAGAAACACAATACGCACTTCGTTCGGAATCCCGGCAGCATAGGGAAGAATGTAATTCTTTTCATTCCAGTGCGGCTCCACCCACTCTCGATGTGGCTCAAAGCGCCACCATGGATAACGCATCAGTAGTTTCTTTCCCAGACCAAGATGCCGCGAGCCGGGAAGTCGATAGGCGATCTGCCATGGCGTGTCGCCATAAGAACGCCCATGCGGAGAGGCTCCGAACGGCTGAGATTCGGTATTGACCTGCCAAACACCGTTGGCGCCATAGGTGTGGCCGGCTGCCCCGTTCAACATGGAAGTCCAAAACATGAAGCGCTGCACTTCCTGTCGGCTTGCTTCCAGAATTCCTTCGTAACAGACTTCCCCCACCAGCGCCGGCATCTGCGGCGACTTCAACAACGAGCTCGTCAGTTGTTTTACAGTGTTGGGGATGCTTGCTCGATCGCTGTGTCCCGTTTGGAGCATATCGAAGTCGAGTATCGATGGGTCCTCAACCGTGTCACGGGCGCTGGCTGATGGATGAATTGTGATCGGATGATGATAAGGATCGATGCCTCGCACATACCTGCCCACTTCGGTCCAGCCGCGTTTTTGAAGCGCTGCGTCTTCGGACTTGGTCTGGGAAAGATAGTAAGGCATGCTGCCTTCGCCCGCCAGACACCAAATGACTGGATACGCGCCCCAGCGCGCAACCAGATACCGCCAATGCTGTTTCATCTTCGCGATACCCATCAGCGGCAGGAAGTAACCCCAGCAGCCCACGATGCACGGCACCAGACCACAGTCTGCCAAGTGCTGGATGCGTAGATCGGCCATATCGAAGTAGTGTGGATTGATGCGTGCGTAGTTTATCTCCCATGGAAACCCGGCCTCATTTGCGCCGCGCCGATCAAAGGGAGCCATGTCCGGATATAGACCCGCAACGATTTGAATAACGGTGAAACCTTTCTCGACGCGATCGGCTGCCAACCTCTGGAAGTCCTCCGGCCAGCGCAGTCGGTCGCAAAGTCCCATCCACCAGGTGTCTCCCAGCCAGAAGAAAGGCGTGCCATCGGCGTGCTCAAAATATCGTCGGTTACTTGCAACGCGCAACGGGCCGTGTCTAATCAGCGGATTGCGGCCGCTGTAAGAAGAAACCTCCAGCGTGCCCGTTTGGCCGTTTAAGTCCGCATTGGTTTCATCGCTCGAAATGGTTCGATACGTATAACGCCCTGGGGCCGGAGGAGCGTACCGGATTTTCCAATCCTGCTCTCCACTCCAAAACGCCGGAACCCGCTGTTCGTGACCTTGCGGATCTGCAAAGACCACCTCCACTTCTACGTCATTGCAAGGATCGACGTAGGCCTTTCCGGATGAGTAGGTCCATTCCGTGACGTGCTTTTCAATGGCGTACCGCGTGGTAGCCGATGTTGCTTGAAGTTTTTTGCTGTCCGCCTGCGAGGTGACCTTTGACTTTGATTTGTTGCCGAAGCCCATTGCCAGGGCGCCGATGGCAGCTCTTTCAATGAAAAATCGGCGCGTTATCAGGCTCATCGGTTCCTCCTGGAACCAAAAGATGCTAGTGGAGCCATGCGAATCGCGCACAAACGTTCGAAAAACGCCGGGTCGCGCCGCATCTGCTGCTCGGCCCACGCGCGGTTGTTCGCAAGAAGCTGAGTAGGAAAGCGCATGACTGCCGACATGATAACGTGGCCGCCTAACGTCCGGCTATCGTGCTGTTGCTTCCCAGCGGAAGGAGAAAGTGATTGGTGTATACTGCCCTCTTTTTACTTCCGCCGAATATCGCAGCCAGGCCGCGGCGGTGAAAAGCCGATCACGATCACGACCACTTACGACTGCGTCCACGTTCACGAAGACGCCAACGTGAAAGTACGTCAACGTCACGTCAACGTGGGCGTGGACGTGGTCGTTAACGTGGTCGTGATCGTGATCGGCTTTCCTTGGTTGTGGCCTCCGATGCCCCATGACCGACGACCGAAGATTTTTCGCCTCTAATTGGGAATCATCCGTAGAATGTTTGCTCCCATCACTTTCTTCTCGTTTTCCCTAGGAAGTTTCAGGAGACGTATCTTGTAAAGTTCGACTCGAGAATCCACAAGCGGGCCGTCGCTTCCAAAGATGAGCTTTTCTGCCGGCAGCTCTCGAACCGCCTGCTCCAGATATTCAAAAAACACGACGGAAGAAGTTTCCAGAAATACATTCGGATAACGCTTGGCCAGGTCGATTGCGCTCAAGTGTTCAGACCAGTTCTGCGAGGCGA
>DASYPF010000384.1:0-22495 GCA_036006905.1 Acidobacteriota bacterium | reverse complement strand
TCTTCGATGATGATATAGAAGATAAATCGCCCTCCTGGGGGCCTGAATTAAATGTCACTTGAGAGAAAGGAGACTTATGCCATTTTCACTTCCAAATTTACCTTACCCAACTGATGCTTTAGAACCGCACATTGACAAGACGACCATGGAGATTCACCACGGCAAACATCACAACGCTTATGTGACCAATCTGAATAAGGCGTTGGAGTCAGCCCCGGAACTGGCCAATAAGAAGATAGAGGATCTTTTGGCCAACAATTGCGCTATTGTTCCCGAGAAAATTCGCACCGCGGTCCGCAATAATGCAGGCGGGCATGCGAATCACACGATGTTTTGGGAAATCATGGGTCCGAAAAAAGGCGGGAAGCCCAGCGGCAAGCTCGCCGCAGCAATCGACAATAGCTTTGGAGGGTTCGATCAGTTTAAAGAAAAATTCGCCGCAGCCGCTGTCGGACGGTTCGGTTCCGGCTGGGCCTGGCTGCTGAAAGATAAGTCTGGAAAACTCGAAATTACATCCACCGCCAATCAAGACAGTCCTCTGATGGAGGGAAAATTTGCGGTCATTGGCCTCGACGTCTGGGAACACGCTTACTATTTGAAATACCAAAACCGGCGCCCTGACTATATCGCGGCGTGGTGGAGCGTCGTTAACTGGGACGAAGCGGAGAAGCGCTTTGGTAAGTAGGCAATCTGGAGACGCGCCGCTGGGGCGTTTTTAGCCCGCAAAGCGAGCGAGCCCAGCACTCAGTGCTGGGATTGGAGTTTGGACATTTTTGGAAACGACACGTCGAGTCGAGCCCGCTTCGCCGCACAAGCCCAGCAGTCCAGTCAGTGGATCGATCGCAGCCGGAAAAAATGAGTAACGGCGGACCAAATCTGCGGCGCCTTGTTTTTTTCGTGTGGTTGAGCTTCTTGGCCGCCGTAGGGGCGCACGGTCGTGTGCGCTCCTACCCATCGATGTTCGTGCGGTTCGCAAACCGACTCCGCAAACGCAGCAGCGGGAAGTTGGAATTTATCTGCAGAAGGTCCGCTCCGTTCACTCTCTTCGGGATTTCCTCAAGTTGACAGCAAACCGCGTGAAACTGCAGCGACAACTTCGATGCAGTATTTCCGACGGAAGTACGCTGATTGGTTCGTCAAAAGGAATCGTCCGCAAGAAGCCGGATGGAGCCGTGGAGCCGTTTCCACCAGATCATCTTCTCCCCTGGAACGAAATCACCGTCGTGACCGAAGAATCTCACGGAGTGTTTTGGATCGGAACTACTCGCGGCGCGATTCGATACAGCCTCCGAGACGACTCGTCGAGCATGCAGTATTTCGCGGGCAAGCGCTGGCTCCCGGATGATCGAGTAACCGGCATCGGCTTTGAAGCCGGCGAGACAGCGCCGAAAACCAGCGTAGATGCCCGGCGGGGCTTTTCTACAAACCGCATTTGGATTGAGACGCCCCACGGTTTCAGCCGCATCCAATACACGCCGATGACGCTGGAAGAAAAAGCCGGCCAGTTTGAACGGCGCGTGCGAGATCGACATGTGCGCCACGGTTTGACCGCCACCTCACGCCTCCGTGTCGCGGGCGACCTCTCCAGCAATCAGACTTTATCGAGCGATAACGATGGACTCTGGACGGCTATGTATCTGGCGGCAGAGTGTTTTCGCTATCGCGTTACCCAGGAGCCGGACGCCCGCAAGTTTGCGCGCCAGGCGCTCGACGCGTTGATGAGACTTGAATCCATCACTGGGGTTTCAGGTTTTCCCGCAAGGTCCTTTATTAAAGTCGGCGCCGAAGAGCGTCCGAAGGACGGCGAGTGGCATCGCACGCCGGACGGGCAATGGGAATGGAAAGGAGATACCAGCTCGGACGAAATCGTGGGCCACTATTTCGCCTACGCCGCCTATTACGATCTGCTTGCCGATCAAGGAGAGCGGCGCGAGATTCGCAGTGTGGTCGAGCGAATCACGTCGCACATCGTCGATCATGGGTATCACCTGATCGACACAGACGGCAAACCTACCCGCTGGGGCTGGTGGGCTCCTGACGAAATCTGGGCGAACGCGAGCGAAACTGGACTGCGCGCTCTGCACTTGCTGTCTCATCTTGCCGTCGCTTACCACATCACTGGAAATGCCAGGTACAGAGCCCTATCAGACGATCTAGTGACGAAACACCGCTACGCGCTTCTTACACGCAATCAGAAGATCAATATTCCGGGACACGTCAATCATTCCGATGACGAACTGGCATTTCTCTCCTACTACCCGCTGCTGCTTTTTGAGAAGGATGAAAAACTCCGAGCTATCTACACGGAGAGCCTGCAAAGAAGCTGGCTGGTGGAACGTCCGGAGCGCAATCCGCTGTGGAATCTTATTTATGCAATATCTATAGGAATGGTCGAAGGTCGCAAATCACAAGTCGAAGATCATAGAAAAGTGCAAAGTCCAAGGTCGAAAGTCCCAAGTCCAACGTTGAAAGTCCTGAAATCAACGGAACTGATTGACTTTCGACCATTGACCTTCGACTTTGGACTTTCAACTTTCCCTCGACCTGGGAATTTCGACTCTGGACTTTCGACTTTCTTTCAACCTTCGACCTTCGACCTGCGACCTGCGACCGACAAGGCGATTCAGACATTGCGGCACATTCCCATGGACCTTATCACCTGGACTGTAACCAACTCCCATCGTCTGGACGTTGCCATCGACCCCAACTTGGATCGCTTTGGACACAAACAATCTCTGATCGCCCTCGCACCTGACGAACGACCGGTAATGAAGTGGAATGGCAATCCCTATTCTCTCGATGGCGGCAACGGTGGCCGCAGTGAAGACGATGGCGCCTTCTTTCTGCTTCCCTACTGGATGGGTCGATATTACGACTTGATACCGTGAAAAACTTTAAGTCTGTGCGGACGTGCAATGAGCAATAGACCCCATGCAATTGGGGACAGACCCCAATCGTTGGGGACAGACCCCAATAGTTGGGGACAGACACCAATCGTTAATGCAATTAGGGGCAATTCGAATCGTTGGGGACAGACCCCAATCGTTCAATTGGGTGCAATTGAACGGCAATTGGGGACAGACCCCAATCGTTGGGGACAGACCCCAATCGTTGACACTTTGGGGTCTGTCCCCAATTGCTCCACAACCGGGCTGGTGGCAAATTTGCGAAAAATTTCTGCCGCCCGCCCCAAAAACGGGCCGGGCTGGTTTGAGCGAAGATCTGCTATCCCAGGGCTTCGCAAGCTCCGCCCTGGGCTCTATTCTTCCGCCCAGCCAAAAAGCGGCTGGGCTGGCCTGCTTTCGACTACTGGGAAATTGTAGAAACTCCAGGGCCCGCCTTCGGCGGGCCGGGCGCGCCGGAGGCGCGCTGAGCCTGTAGCCTGGGGCTTGCCCGCCAGAAGCGGGCTGCCCCAGGTTCCAATTAAAATGATGGCGCCCCGGATAGGGGCGGCGAGAAGACGGTCACATAAATACCGTTCATCACACGCTATACCGGCCTGCTCCAGAAACCCCGAAATTCTTCTTGAAAACCTTTCCTACGGTGGTGCTTCTCCTGCTCGTGCAGACTCTCCCATGCCCCTCGCTCGCGACCATAGGATCAGCTAGTGGGTCGTGATCTGTCCTCCGCCGAGAGCGTGCTGCCCGGACATGTATCCGGTGTCGAGCATGATCCCATAGGTGTTCGGCATGTTATCTGTGACGTCGATGCGGAAGACGTGCGAACCTGCGCCATTGATCGTCGCGGTGCCGAAGATGGTGGCCATCGTCCGCACGGGATCGCAAGTCGTCGCCATCAACTGGATCGACTTCACCGCTAACGGCTGCACTGGTCCTTGATCCGTGTACTGCTGCTGACCCTGCAGGGTACCGTCCGCGAGGACCTTGGCGTTCCCGCCGAAGTTGGCCTGGTCGCCGTTGTTGGCGATGATCCAGCCGCCGTCAGTGATTATGACCTCGCAGAACTGCGTGCCCGCGGGCGGGATCCAGGTCTTGTTCGCATCACCGAAAGGTTCTCCAAAATCTTGCTTCCCGTTGTTGTTGCTGTCCGCGAAGGCGTGAATGACGTTGTCACCAGGGAGTGACGCCGTGAAGCAGAACGTCGCCTGCCCGATGCTGTTCGTCGTGCTCGTCCCGTTCGAAGGCGTGGAGAAGGTCGCCTGCGCGCCGACCACGTTGAAGACGACGCTCACGCCGGGCGTCGGGTTGCCAAAGGCGTCCTTCACCGTCGCGGTGACACAGTGCCTTGCGCCGACGGTGTTGGTGGCGACGATCGGGCTGAGCCTCAATGTGGCCGGAGGCCCGATGAGGGCCGAGGCGGTGGGGTTCAGCTTCGTCACGAAGGCGTCGATGCCGCCGCCGAAGGTCGTTTGGAAGGCGCCCGAGGTCGTCAGAAAGTCGGTCGAACGGGTTATTCCCGTCACGTAGACGTTCGGGTTGGGCAAGGCGTCCAAAGCGATGCCAAAGCCGAAGTCGATGTCGCTTCCGCCGAGGTACGTGGAGTAATCTAGGCCGGTGCCAAGGGGATTCACTCTGGTCACGAAGGCGTCCCCACCGCCGAAGGTTGTCTGGAAGGCCCCCGACGTTGTCGGAAAGTTGGTCGAATCGGTGGCGCCCGTCACATAGGCGTTGCCGGCGGTGTCCACGACGATGCGGTTGCCCTGATCGTTACCATTCCCGCCGAGGTAGGTCGAGTAGACGAGGCCGGAGCCAATAGGATCCAGCTTCGTCACGAAGGCGTCCTCAAAGCTGCCCAAGGTCGTCTGGAAGGTCCCCGGCGTCGTCGGAAAGTTGCTCGAAGCGGTTGAGCCCGTCACATAGGCGTTGCCTGCGGTGTCCCCGGCGATGCCGTTGCCCTCGTCAAAGCTACTCCCGCCGAGGTAGGTGGAGTAGACGAGGGGGGTGGAGCCGATAGGATTCAGCTTCGTCACGAAGGCGTCGGTATGGCCACTTAAGGTAGGCTGGACGGCCCCGGGCGTTATCGGAAAATTGGCTGAGAAGGTGGCACCTGTCACGTAGGCGTTGCCGACAGTGTCCACGGCGATGCCGAGGCCCTGATCGCCACCACTCCCGCCGAGGAAGGTAGAGTAGACGAGGCCGGAGCCGGCAGGATTCAGCTTCGTCACGAAGGCGTCGTAACTGCCGCCCTGGGTCGTCTGGAAGGCTCCCAGCGTTATCGGAAAATTGCCTGAGAAGGTGAAGCCTGTCACGTAGGCGTTGCCCGTTGTGTCCACGGCGATGCCACGGCCATGGTCACCATTACTCCCGCCGAGGTAGGTGGAGTAGACGAGGCCGGAGCCGGTAGCATTCAGCTTCGTCACGAAGGCGTCGAAGGTACCGCCACCGAAGGTGGGCTGGACGGCCCCCAGCGTTACCGGAAAATTGGTTGAGAGGGTGGTGCCCGTCACGTAGGCGTTGCCCGCGGTGTCCACGGCGATAGCGAAGCCCTCGTCACCATCACTCCCGCCGAGGTAGGTGGAGTAGATGAGGCCGGAGCCGGTAGGATTCAGCTTCGTCACGAAAGCGTCCTCAAAGCTGCCCAAGGTCGTCTGGAAGGCCCCCACCGTCGTCGGAAAGTTGGTCGAGTTGGTAAAGCCCGTCACGTAGGCATTGCCCGCAGTGTCCACGGCGATGCCGTTGCCCTGTTCATCCCCACCCCCGCCGAGGTAAGTGGAGTAGAAGAGCACCGGGTCGATGACCAGTGGTCTGTTCGCATCAAAGACGGCTATCTGAAAGCTGACCTGGTGCTTTCCCTTTCGCAAGTAGCCACCCGAGATTTCCTTCCGAACGCCGTCAATCTCCTGGTAGAGCACGGGCTTTTGCTGTCGGATCACGCCTGCGGCCGTATGCAACAGCAAATCGCCCTGGGGATCCACTCCGAGCTTATTGACACCCTCAAAGCTCAGAGCGATCCTCCCCGGATCTGCCCCCGGGCTTACCACAAAGTCCTATCCAAGTGCCGCCGGTTTCCGTGGTAGACAAGGTCGATACCGGGGTAGAGATTTTCGTATTCCACTCTGGCATATGTCGGCACGTTTGTGTGCCACTGCTTCGGATCGTTGCCAATAAAATAGTTGGCCTTGCCTGGGAGTTCTCCCTCCCCCAATAGACGCGGTTTCGGATTAGCGCCGGCAAATTTCATTCGCAAGACTGCGCCAGTCTCGGGTTTCGAGTTTCGAGCAGCTTGGATTTTGAGTATCCCCCGGTCTGCTCCGCGCGTCTCCAGTGTTGCCGTGCCGTGGCGTCCACGCGTTATACTGCCGCGTCCTGGCGTCTCGGTGCCAGCTTGTCCTTTACTAAACACTAGGACCGCCTCTGTAGACGTAAGAAAAAGAGTATGGCCAGTTCCACGAGAGAGAAACTTGACCCGCGGATCGGTCTGTCCCTGGTTGGCCTCAAACTGCAAAGGGAGCCTGCCATATGCCCGGTCCACACGCGCCTGGGCCGTTGAATCCGAGCTAGCCGGACCGGCTGGCTGCGGTTTTACTTCGCGAAAGGAGGTATCGGATCTGTCGCCGCGCTCTTGGCCTGCCTCGGAACCACCGCAAAGCACGGACATTGCATTAATAAAGAACACGCTCCAGAATAAATAAAGGATCCTACTTACTTTCATACCGCCTCCCTAACCGTCCGTAGCATTCTTGGTCTTACTCGGGAAACGTTAGTCTGCTTGGACAGAAAAGGAATCAGGTAAAAACTGGCAATTTTCCGAAAAATACCCCTATATAACATTTAGTTTCTTTAATATAATGATTAATTAAAGGCTTGGGGACAGGGACAGCTCCCCAAGTTGAGGTTCATTGGGACAGAATATGCAACTGGGGTCTGTCCAATTGTTCACAATTGTTGAACTGCGTTGGGGTCTCTCCGCAATTTTGCGGTTGGGTTTGTCCCCAATAATGGTTTTTCAATTATTAAATTGGAGTTTGTACACCGCTCAGGATTGTGCCGTAGAGAGAGACTGAACCACGGGGAACACTGGGGACACGGGGACCAGAAGCGACCGCTCAATTGCCTTATGATGTTGCTGATAGAAGAACCTTATCTCCCCGTGTCCCCAGTGTTCCCCGTGGTCTAATTTTTTTGAGACAAGGCGACGCGCCACCCAAGGATTGATTCCAACCTAATTATTGAAAAACGATCATTAGGGTCTGTCCCCAATTGTTGGGGTCTGTCCCCAATTGCTCCAATTGCTCCCAAAATTGTTGGGGTCTGTCCCCAATTGCTCGGGGTCTGTCCCCAATTGCTCCATTCGCGGCCAAAATCCAAAAATCCATAACATCAATCCAATATTTAGAATCTCGACTTGAGTTTGACGAGCGCGCGTGTTTGGTTTAATCCCCGAAAAAGGGTTGAAAACCCTGCATATTCGGCAGATACTGCTGCCCAGTTCCAGAGGCTCTACCATCAATATCAATTGGCAGAATAATTGCTTGGAATTTGTTACGAGACGCTCAATCCCTTAGCCCATCCAATATCGACGGGAGGATCAACGATGTCGAAGAGAGTCGGTAGTTTACCTTCTTGGCTTCCAATCTCAACGCTCTGCCTGGCTGCCATGTTCTGTTACGGGCTGGCGCAAGAATTCCGTGGATCTATCAGCGGAGTGATCACGGATCCCAGCGGGGCCGTGCTCCCGGGGGTTCAGGTCATCGCAACGAACGTCGCTACAAACACCTCGCTGTCAGGAGTGTCCGACGACACGGGGAACTATAAGATCCTGTACCTGCCTCCAGGAAAGTACAACCTTACTGCCGAACTGCCCGGCTTCAAGAAGACGGAGAAAGCGGGCGTCGAGGTTCGGATCGGAGACCAGATCATACTGGATCTGAAGCTGGAGATTGGCGAAGTGCGGGAGACAGTGGCGGTAACTACCCAGGCGCCCTTGCTGGAAGTTTCCACGGCTTCTACCGGCCAGGTGATCGATCAGCGTAGAATATCGGAGCTTCCACTTTCCGATGGAAACCCCTTTGTTCTATCGCGCCTCTCGCCGGGCATCGCCTACATCGGTGACTTGAAGTTTTCCCGGCCGTTTGACAATTCCGGTACGGCTGCGCTCATCTCCGATGGGGCTCCGGGCCGCAATGAATTCACGCTGGACGGGTCGCCCAATATGGCGTCGGGCGGCGGCACCGGGGGCGCCGGACGCGTTGCGTTTGTTCCACCGTCCGACGTCGTCCAGGAGTTTAAAGTTCAGACCGCCACCTTTGATGCACAGCAGGGGCACACTGCCGGCGCAACAATCAATGTTGCACTCAAAAGCGGCAGCAACGACTTGCACGGCACGCTTTACGAATTCAATCGCAACGACAAACTGGCGGCCAATGATTTCTTCCTGAATCGCAGTGGCACACCACGTCCGGCGTTGCATTACAACCGTTACGGCGGAACAGCGGGAGGCCCCATCTGGATACCAAAGATTTACAAAGGGAAGGACCGCACGTTCTTCTTCTTTGGTTACGAGGGGTTGAAAGACGGGTTTCCGGAACCCGGCCAGTTTACAGTTCCAACGGAAGCGGAAAGGCGCGGCGACTTTTCGGCGCTGTTGCCTTTGGGGATCAGAATCTTCGATCCGATAACTGCGACACCGGCGGCCGGTGGCCGAATTCAGCGTACCGCTTTTCAAAACAACATCATTCCCCAAAATCGCCTCAGCCCTATCGCTCAGAATTATCTGAAGTTTTATCCGCTGCCCAACCAGGCGGGCGATTCCCAGGGGCGCAACAACTACATAACACCCAATCCGCGCGGCGACGACTTCGATTCTGAATCCTATCGCTTTGATCACCAGTTGAACGAGAAGCAACAGATGTTCTTCCGATACGTTCACAACAACCGCGTCGAGCATCGCGGCAATTGGACGGGTGTAGTCAATGGAATCCGTCCCACCGGGAACTTCCTGTTCCGGATCAACAACGCAGGCACTTTCGACCACGTTTACACTATTTCGCCTACAACCATTTTCCAGTATCGAGTCGGCTTCTCGCGCTTCAATGAACCCAGCATTCGCCAACACCAGAATGTTTTCAATCCCGCCAGTCTCGGCTTTCCCGCCAAGACCGCAGCGTTCTTTGGAGGGGCCGCGTATTTCCCACGCTTCGAAATTTCGAATGACGCATTTTCACTGTTAGGAGACAGTCTCGGCGACCAAACCACGTTCAACACGTACTCATTTCAACCGACACTGACCAAACTGATGGGAAACCATTCCTTGCGGTTTGGATATGATTTGCGCTCCTACCGCGAAAACGGATACCCCAGCAGGCATGCTGCGGGTCGCTATGACTTTGGGTCCGGCTTCACGCGCGGACCGCTCGACAACGCAGCGTCGGCAGCCATCGGACAAGGCATGGCGGCGATGTTGCTCGGGCAGCCGACTGGAGGATTCATCGATCGTTCCGCCGCACGCGCAAATCAAACGCCCTATCACGGCATTTTCTTCCAGGATGATTGGAAGGTAAACAGCAGGCTGACACTGAACCTTGGACTCCGTTACGAGCTTGAATTGGCCACCACCGAGAGGTTCAATCGCAACGTCCGGGGTTTTGACTTCACCAGCCCCAGTCCCATCGAAGCTGCGGCACGAGCCGCCTATGCCGCCAACCCGATCGCGGAACTCTCGCCCGAGAATTTCCGTGTCCGCGGCGGACTTCTCTTTGCCAACCAGGGGGAAGGTGGCAAGCGTAGTTTCTATAATCCTGACCGGGACAATTTCCAGCCAAGGATCGGTTTTGCTTATCGCATCGGCGACAAAACCGTGCTGCGAGGAGGTTGGGCCGTCTACACGGTCCCCGGTGTTATCGCCGGCGTAAATCAGCACGGTTTCTCGCAGGCGACCAATATCGTGCCCTCGCTGGATGCCGGTTTGACCTTCGTCGCCAATCTTGCTGATCCGTTTCCCGATGGCGTCTTACAGCCGCCCGGTTCCAGCTTGGGTCTGGCGACATTCATGGGACAATCAGTCACTTTTCTCCCAGTCGATGTGAGGAATGGACAGTCGCAGCGATGGGAGCTGGGACTGCAGCGTGAATTCCCCGGCCAGTGGCTGGTAGAGTTGGACTACATTGGAAATCGGGGATATGATCTCGCCACCGGCCTTAACTTGAACGTTGTTCCGCGCCAGTTTCTTTCGACGAGCAACATCCGGGATCAGAAAACCATTGATTTCCTGACCGCGAATGTCGCGAATCCATTTCGGGGACTTCTCCCTGGAACAGGCTTCAACGGCAGCACTATCTCAAGACAACAACTCTTGAAGCCCTTTCCTGAGTTCAACGACATAAATGCCAACCGGTTTGACGGAAGGTCGAATTACCACGCAGGCCAATTACGCGTGGAGAAGCGCTTCTCGCAGGGCTATACCCTGCTCTCCAGTTACACCTGGTCGAAATTTATGGAAAAGGTTTCTCTGCTCAACGCCACCGACGCGAATTACGAGAAACGCATGGCGGCAGCCGATGTCCCGCATAGGGTCGTCGTCAGCGGCATTTATGAGCTTCCGTTCGGCAGAGGACGGATGTTTGGCAACGACTGGAACGGTTTTGCCAACGCCATCATCGGCGGCTGGCAATTTCAGGGGATCTGGCAAGGGCAGAGCGGCACACCTCTCGACTTGGGAAATCTTTTTTATCTTGGAGATCCGACCAAGCTGAGAGTCAATGCGCACAATGTCGACGGAACTTTTGACACCAGCGGTTTCTACTTCACCGATGCGCCGGTTCAGACCAATGGCGTAGTCGACCCCGTAAAGCAGAGAAGCGACACCCGCTACCAGCTCTCCAGCAACATTCGGACGTTCCCGTCCAGGCTCCCGAACTTTCGAGGCCAGGGCCTGAATTTGTGGGACCTATCCCTGATCAAAAACTTTGGGATCACCGAGAGCTTAAAGGTTCAACTGCGCGGCGAGTTCCTGAACGCAATTAACCATCCGCAGTTTGATGACCCGAACAGAAGCCCAACCAGTTCGAGTTTTAGCAAAATCAGCAGCCAGAGCAATCTGGCGCGCAACGTGCAGCTTGGGTTGAAGATTATTTTCTGAGTCGAAAGTCGCAGGTCGAAAGTCCAAGGTCGGAATGACACAGCCCGCGGAGCGGGCATTGGTCGCGTTAGCGACCGATGACTTTAGCCCGGCCTTTCAAGGCCGGGTGAACGAATCATTAATGTGTTTTTCGTCGCGTAGCGACGATTGAGCCCAGGTTGAATCAATCGTCGCTACGCGAAGAGATATTTTCCTTGCCTTAGAGTCCCGGCCTTGAAAGGCCGGGCTAAAGCCAGACGCCGCTATGCGGCGCGGCCGGCCGGCCGTCTCATCGCAGCCATCTGCTGATTCGTTACGATGAGACACGGCACTGCCACATCTTCACGACATGGGCGAAAGAATTTCCTTATGTTAAAGACATCAGGTCCTATGCGAGTCTTTTTCTCTACTCCTCTGTCCCGGTTTTTCTGTATCATTCCGCAACAACCCGCTGTTTCGTTGTCACACGTTAAGGAGGAACAATGATCAGGAGCTATTGCAAGGCTCTATTCGTTTTGCTTTCAGTAATCGCGCTTGCGGCACCCATTGTGTTTGCCCAGACCAGCAGCGCCAGCCTGAGCGGCCGCGTGCAGGATCAGCAAGGCGCCGCTATCCCCGGCGCGACTGTCAAGGCGGTCGACATCCGTACCAACCAGGAATTCCAGACGATCACCAGCGACGACGGGACTTTCTTCTTCCCCACCTTACAGCCTGGCACGTATACGGTTACTGTAGAACTGACGGGCTTCAAGAAGTTGGTGAAGTCCGGTGTAATCCTAAACCCCACCGACAAGCAGTCGACCGGTACGCTTACGCTTGAAGTGGGAGAGGTGGTGAACGCCGTTACCGTAGCTGCCGAAGCGGGTCAACTGCAGATCAAATCCTCCAGCGGTGAGGTCGGAGAAGCCATTACCGGCCGGCAGGTGCGCGAACTGGCGCTCAATGGACGGAATTATCTCGACATGTTGAAGCTGGTCCCGGGAATTGTCAGCACCGTAGATGCCCAGATTGCCGGCCCGGGAGGATTTGGCAATATCAGTTTCAACGGCACGCGGAACAATCAGCACAATCTGACCATCGACGGCTCCACTAACGTGGATACAGGCTCGAACGGGACGCAGCACGTCATGCTGAACCTGGACGCAGTGGCGGAATTCAAAGTTCTGACGTCTAACTATCAGGCCGAATACGGACGCTCGGCTGGCGGCGACATCAAAATCGTCACGCGCGGCGGAACAAACGAATTTCATGGAAGCACCTATCTTTTTCACCGCCATGAAGGGTTGAATGCCAACAGCTTCATCAACAATGCCAACGGGAGATTCGCCAGCGGCATCGAGCGCAATTCCCGTCCCTTTTACCGTTACAACTACTTCGGGTACAACGCCGGCGGCCCGATCTTGCTGCCCAAGGATATATTAAAGGATAAGCTTTTCTTTTTCTTCAGCCAGGAATGGCACAGGCAGCTAGTTCCAACCGGTGCCCGCAACGTACGCGTACCGACCGCAGCCGAGGTTGCAGGCAACTTCAGCGCGACGAAAGATGGCCTTGGGAATCCGATCACGATCATCGATCCGCTGACCAAGCAGGCCTTCCCCGGCAACATTATTCCAAACAACCGCCTGAACCCGAACGGCGTTAATATTTTGAAACTCTTCTCAAAGTTCGAGAATCAGGCATCAAGCTTGCCGTCGTTCAATCACAACTCTCAGGTCAGCAGCGGGTATCCACGCCGAAACGACAATCTCCGAATCGATTATCACATTACTGAAAAGACAAGTATGTTTGTCCGCCTGACAGCGGATGACGATACGCAGATCCTGCCTTATGGGGTCGGGTGGACGTCAGGTCAGAATTTTCCACTGACTCCGACGATCTTTAAGCAAGGGCCGGCTCGAAACGGCGCGGTCAATGTCACCAGCACGATTTCACCCACACTGGTAAACGAGTTCATCTTCGGCCCGAGCCAGAACAACCTGACGCTAGACCCCACTGACCCGGACGCCGCCACCATGAAGGGCTTGGGCCTCACGTTCAAACCGCCCTTCCCTTACCAGGCCAACGCATTCGTCAATCTCCGCTTCGCCGGGACTCCCGGCCAGAATTACGCGGTCATCGACAACTACAGCCAGTTTCCCTACAAGAACTCCAATACGACTTTCGACTTCATCGACAACATCAGCAAGGTGTGGGGGCCGCATCTGCTCAAAGCGGGCATCTTCTTCCAGCGAAGCCGGAAGGATCAGGCGGCTGGAACCTCCATGAACATCCTGTTCAACAATAACGTAAACAATCCCGATAACGCGGGACATCCCTACGCTAATGCGCTGCTGGGAAACTTTGATACGTTAAGCGAGCCCAGTCGAGAGATCTTCCAAGGACAGTACCGAAATTCAAACGTAGAGTGGTTCCTGCAGGACAACTGGAAATTCAACAAGCGGCTCACTCTGGATTACGGCATGCGGATGTACTGGATTCAGCCGCAGTTTGACAAGAGGAAGCAAGCCTCATTCTTCAATCCGAGCCTATGGGATCAGTCGAAAGCCGTCCGTCTTTATTTCCGCGATGTCAGCGGCTCGGCAATCGATCCGCTCAATCCTTCGGCGAAATTGCCAAGCTACTTGATTGGCCGGATCATCCCAGGCTCGGGTGATCCATTCAACGGAATGGGGGATACTGCCCAGGGTTACTTGCCTGGCGGAATCGAGAACCGCGGCGTCCAGTGGGGACCGCGTCTCGGTTTCGCTTTTGACGTATTCGGGAATAATAAGACGGTGGTGCGGGGGGGTTACGGAATATTCTACGACCGCGTTTCCGGCAACACGCTCATTTTCCCGGCTGTAGGCCAGCCTCCCTTCTTTGTCAATCCGACTTTTAACTTCGGCAATCTGGACACAGTAGGCGCCAGTACCGGCCAGATCGCGCTTGCTCCCATCAACGTGATCGGATCAGCAACGGATGGCTTTATTCCCAATGTTCAGAACTTCAGCTTGCAAGTACAACACGATATCGGATTCGATACTGTCGTCAGCGTGGGATACGTGGGTTCGCTCTCGCACCATCTCTCCCAAGTACGCAATCTCAACTTCATTCCCTACGGCGCGACGTTCCTGAAGCAAAACCAGGATCCCAGCCGCTTTCCCAATGGCGTGATTCCAGATCAGGATACGACAATCACGCAGGTTTACCGAGATGCCGGATTGAAGTTTGATGGAACCAAAGCACTGCCGGCCGACTTCCTGCGCCGTTATCCGGGCTATGGAAACGTCAGCTTGCGAGAATACGTCGGCTCGGCCAATTATCATTCCATGCAGGTGACCGTAAACCGCAAATTCAGCCGCAATTTGACTTACACTCTGGCTTACACCTGGTCGAAGGCGATGGATACAGCCAACGGCGATGGAGATTTCACCAATCCAATCAACACGCGGCTTTACGATTACCGTCGAGCCAGCTTTGACCGGCAGCATGTGATGGCGATCAACTATGTTTGGAACTTGCCTAAGTTGAGCCCGCGTCTGTCGGATCACTGGCTGGCCAGGGGAGTCTTTGATGATTGGGAGCTGGCCGGAATCAGCCAGTTTGCTAGTGGCCCGCCAGCCGAGGTCGGAATCGGCATTCCCAATGTCAATCTCAACCAGAGAATAACCGGCTCCTGGACCGAGGGTCCACGTCCTATCTTAACCGCCGATCCGAAAGGGGCGCGCAGCCGCACTCAGTGGTTCGATTTTACTGCTCTTCGCCTTCCCGATATCGGAAGCGTCGGACTCGGTAACCGGCAGTATCTGACTCTGCCGGGAATCAATCTCCACGACATTTCCATCTACAAGAACTTCCCATTCGGCGGTGAAGGCTCGCGTCGCGTTCAACTGCGGCTGGAAATGTTTAACGCCTTCAATCATCCACAGTTCAATGGTGTGAGTACGGGCCTGACCTGGAATATTGCGTCGAATTTTTCAAACTACAAGGAACGCCAGCAGGCTTCGCCGGATTGGATCCAGAACGTCCGAGGCGGCGCAATTCCGCCCACGACCACCCCGGATCGACTGGGACGCGCTGTGGGAGAGTTCAACGGCCAGCCGGGTGTCGGCGCGGCGCGCGTGATCGAGCTGGCGGCGAAGATTTATTTCTGAGTATTTGCGAGGAAATTCACCGCGAAGGCGCGAAGAGCGCGAGGAGTTTTGATTTTCCGTATCCACGAGTTTTGTCCCATGGTCGCGTTAGCGACCGATGAATTTAGCCCGGCCTTTCAAGGCCGGGTGAACGAATCATTAATGTGTTTTTCGTCGTGTAGCGACGATTGAGCCCGGGTTCAATCAATGTCGCTACACGACGAGATGTTTTCTTTTGGACTCCCGGCCTTGAAAGACCGGGCTAAAGTCAGACGCCGCGCTATGCGGCGAAAGCGCGGCGAATCCGCGCCCAAGCCCTGCACTAACGTACGGGGCTCTGCCGTGGGTAGCTCACTGACATGTCAGAGCCCGGAGCGTAAGCGACGGGTCCCGCCCACGTGACAATCTGCAGGACCCGTCGCTTACGCTCCGGGCTCTGACGTGGGTGGCGCCTGTGGCCGGAAATGTCCAAACTCCAGCGGCGCAGCCGGCAGAAGATTCGTAGACGAATGACTAATGACTGATGACCAATAACGCTTTTTGGTTGCGGATCTGCTGCTTTGCATTCCTGGCGGTTTATTCTCTCACGCCCTCCTACAGTCAAGGCCCCGCCTTTACCATCTCCGGCCGGGTCACATTGCCCAACGGCAATGCGGCCCCGCACGTCGTTATTAAACTGCAAAGCATGGGTGGCCTGGATCGGGAAACTCGCTGCGACGATATGGGACGCTACGAATTTCGGGATGTTCCTCGCGGCCACTACAGCATTACCGTTACCAATCCCGCCGAGCCGCAGCAGTTCACAGAACCAATTGAAGTGGATACCAGTCGATCCATTTCCGGCAGAATCCAGGCTAACATTTTCCTTCGAGTTCCTCCTTCGACCAGATCTGAGGAAGCACCCAAAGCCGGCACGGTCAGCGTTGCGGAAGCGACGCAGCACGTGCCGAAGGAGCCGCGAAAAGCTTTCGAACAGGCTATCAAGTTTAAGTCCAATCGACAGCCCGATAAGGCGCTGGCCAGCCTGAGTCGGTCCATTCAACTCTTTCCAGAGTATTTTCAGGCGCTGGCAGAGCGCGGTCATCTTTTGATTGCGCTGGGACGGTTCGATGAAGCGTCCAAGGATTTCGCACGCGCGCTGCAGATCAACAACCGTTATGGTCCGGCACTGCGCGGCTCGGGGCTATGCAAGTTTCAGCAGAGTAAATTCAACGAGGCGATTCAGGATTTGGAACTGGCCGCCAGCGTTGAGCCCGAGGTGGCCTCGACTTACCTGTTCCTCGGGATCGCTCAACTTGCTCTAGACCATCGCGAGCCGGCGCGGCAGGCCTTGCAACACTCTCTCACCCTGGATCCAAACGGAGCATCCCGGGCTCATGTTCATCTGGCCGATCTTTACATTCGCGAGAACCGCTCCATCGAAGCGATCGCAGAATTGCAGGCGTACCTGACCGCAGTGCCGAACGCCCCTGACGCCGACAAGTGGCGCGGCATTGAAACGCAGCTCCGGGCGCGGATGAAACGGTAATCCCAATTGCGGATTGCAGATTGCGGATTGCGGATTAGGGCGGAGTTTTTTTGTGCCCTTTGTGCTCCTTTGTGCCCTTTGTGGTTAAAAGCTTTCACCACAAAGGACACAAAGAAGGCTTGAAACTTCCCCGAACCGACTCGTGTTAATATCGCCACATGCTCGGATTTCTTCTGTTCGCGGCGATACTGCCTGCAATTAGCTTCGCGCAGCACTCACCCGACATCGTCGCCAGATTCAATCACGCCGTTGAACTGCAGCGCCGCGGGGCCTTCCAGGAAGCCGAAGCCGAGTACCGAGCGGTTCTGGCCGCAGATCCTGATTATGCCGAAGCCCATGCAAACCTGGGCGCCGTACTCATGCGGTCGAACCGATATCAGGACGCGATTGTGTCTTACCAGACTGCGCTTCGCCTGGCGTCCAATCTCACGCCAGTGCTCCTCAATCTCGGAATTGCGCATTACCGAAAGGGCGAATTCGAAAAAGCAATTGAGACTCTGAAAAAGTTTCTGCAAACATCACCTGATAATGCGCAGGCAGTGCAGTTGGCCGGCTTGTCGCTGGTAGAGTTGGGCCGCGATCGGGAAGCGATCGAATTTCTGAACCAGGCGCTCGCGGCCACGCCCGATGATCCTGCGGTTCTCTACGCAACAGGCTTGGCCTCGCTCCGTCTGCACCAGCCTGAGTTTGATCGAATCGTCGATCATCTCGCTGAGGTTGAAGGCGGGCGGGCTCTGTCACATTTGCTTCGCGGCCAAGGATTCCTGATTCGATTGGAATGGGAAAGGGCGGTGCAGGAACTGGAGAGTGCCGCCAGGCTGAACCCTGACTTACCCCGGCTGCAATATTCACTCGGCTTGGCCTATTTTAAGCTCAGCCGCAACCCGGATGCCCTAGCGGCCTTTGAAAAGGAGGTGCGGCACAACCCTAAGGACTTTTCTTCGCTGTACTACTTGGCCAACCTGCAGGAAGCGGGTGGTGATATTCCAGCCGCTCTGCAAAATCTGGAGAAGGCGCTTGCGCTGGATCCGGATTCACCGGAAGCGAACACGCTGCTGGGAAAAATCAGGAGTAAACAAGGAAAGCTAAATGAGGCTTTGAGACCTCTGGAAACTGCTGTGGCAAAGGATTCCACGGACCCAGAAAAGCGTTATCTTCTGGCGCGCCTCTACCAGCAGCTTGGGCGCCACGAGGAGGCCAAGAAGCAGTTTGCCGAAGTACAGCGTTTGAAGAATGAACAATTGGAAAAAGACCGATCAAGAATGCCAAAGCCGTGAGCCGGGAGGCAGGAGGTAGTCGGCAGGAGGCAGTCGGCAGGAAAAACGTCATCCGTCATTTGTCATTAGTCATTCATAATATTCGTCATTCATGGTGTCTATCGCGCCATTCGTATTGGCTATCCGATAACCAACGATGCTGGATCGACTGCATTGCTAGTGTACCCCGCTCAGGATTGTTCCGTAGAGAGACTGAACCACGGGGAACACTGGGGACACGGGGCGGCCAAGCCGCAACCAAAATTGCCCATGCACATTTTAACCACCAAGGACACCAAGGTCACCAAGGCCTGATTTGTCAGACACTGGAATTCTAGCTTTGCGTCCTTGGTGTCCTTGGTGGTTAAATTTCTTGTTCAAAAAACAAGATGTGACACGTTTGTGTCACGGGGACCAGAACCGACCGCTCCATTGCTCTATGATGTCGCTGATAGAAGAGCCTTATTTCCCTGTGTCCCCAGTGTTCCCCGTGGTTTAATTTTTTTGAGACGACGTGAAGCGCTACCCAAGGATTCTAGATAATGACCAATGACGAATGACAAATGACGTTTTTCCTGCCTCCTGCCCACTGCCTACTGCCGGCTGCCGACTCGTCTCTTCTCTGACCAGCCCCTTCCTTCGATGATCTGGATCACACGATCTGCCGGAAGATTCCAAAACGTCTCCTTCTTCCCACTGGGCCACCGGATTCCAATCTGATCAACAACGGTTGCCGTCCCCAGCCCGAAGTGCAGGCGCCAATCGGAATGGGAAAGATAACTATCTCCACTGCGAACTTCGTCCACTTGAGTCATTTTTCCCGCGGTCAGCCAAGCCTTTGCTCCCACAGCGTTGCGATTCGATTTCGTTCCTCGAAGCAGCAAACTGATCCAATGGCCCGCCTTCGAACCGCCGTCATTGCGAAGCAGCATGGGCGGACCATCCAGATCATTGACAACAATATCGATGTCTCCGTCTTCATCAAAATCGCCAAATGCGGCTCCGCGTGAGGAGCGCCGTTCGTTTAGCGCTTTTCCCATGGACTGGGTGATTTCGGCGAAAGTCCCGTTGCGAAGGTTGCGGTAAAAAAGCTTGGGCTGGCGATAATAGCCGCCGGGATAGGCTCCCTCGATTTGCGGATAGACGTGACCATTAACAACCAGCAAATCGAGCCACCCGTCGTTATCGTAGTCAAACAATTTCACGCCCCAACCGACATAGGGCATGCTGGCATCGGCGGTCTTTGTCTGGCGCGAAACGTCGGTAAATGTGCCATCCGGGTTGCGATGGTAGATCGTGTTGTACTGACCGCTAAAATTCGTGACTATCAAATCAAGACGTCCGTCGCGGTCGTAGTCGCCCAGTGACAGACCCATGCTTCCCTGCTCCGTTCCGTTTTCGTCCACGGCAATTCCAAGCGCCAGCCCCTGTTCAGTGAAGGTGCCGTCGTGATTGTTGTGATAGGCATAATTGGGAGTAGCATCATTGGCCACGATGATGTCGGGCCAACCATCATCGTCCAGGTCGGTCCACATCACCCCCAAGCCGTAATATCCGGCGGGGTCTTCGACATGCGCCGTCTTGGACACGTCGGTGAAAGTCCCGTCGCCATTGTTGTGATACAGAGTGTCGCCTGCGCCAGGCAAGCCGCGTGGGCCACACTGTACCGGCACTCCTCGATACTGGCACAGCGTTCCTTTTCCGAATTGAGGCAGATCGTCCAATTTGAAATCGACATAGTTGGCGACAAAGAGATCCAGATAGCCGTCGCGGTCATAGTCGCCCCAGGCAGCGCCTGTTGAAAAACGCGGATCTCCTACTCCAGCCTTGGCCGTGACATCTTCGAAAGTGCCGTTGCCGCGATTATGGTAGAGCCGGTTCGGGCCAAAGCAGGTGACATACAGATCGTCAAAGCCGTCGTTGTCATAATCGGCAACGGCAACTCCCATGGCCCACCCCGGATCGCCCACGCCGGCCTTGTCGGTCACATCTTCAAACGTGCCGTCCCCGTGGTTGCGATAAAGCGCTGCCCGCGGGCGAGGCCGCCCGGCAAGCGCGGCCTCCACCGTGTAGGAATTGACAAGATAAATGTCGAGCAGGCCGTCGTTATCGTAATCGAACAGCGCCACACCGCCGCCCATGCTCTCAACGATGTACTTTTTATCGGGTGAAGAATAGTTGGCGAAGTGGACGCCGGCGGCGCGGGTAATGTCAGTGAACGTTATACTATTCCCGTCTTCTCCCAAACCCGCAGACGTACCAGGCGAGGGCAAGATAATTCCGGAAAGGCTAACCACCCAGATACCAACGCACCACAAGAGCATCGGTGTCGGGTATCGGGTTTTGGGTGTTATGGGCTGGGGCCCACGTGATTGGTCACTCATCATTATTGCTCGCCAATCGTAGTCATTAGGAGATGAACGGTTATTTCGCAAAATTTCGCAAATCTGCCGCCTCGCCAGTTAAGCACAGTATGAACCACTGGGAACACGGGGGACACGGGGATTTAAAGGAAACTAACGAGGACCTGATCAGCAACGTACTCGATGCTGTAACCACTATCCACAAACATTTGGGCCCAGGGCTGCTTGAATCTGTCTACGAAAAGGCGTTGGTCATCGAATTGGCATCATTCAGCATCCCAACATGCTCCCAGGTACCGATTTCCGTAGAGTACCGTGGACATGATCTCGGTCTTGGCTTCCGTGCGGACATCATTGTTGCGGACTCCCTGTTGCTGGAACTCAAAATGTGTTGATCAGATACATCCTATCCATTTATCTCAGGTGATTACCTATCTGAAATTACTCCGGCTCAAGCGTGGGTTCTTGATCAACTTCAACAGGCGGCTGATCAAAGAAGGGATCAAAAGAGTTTCTATTTGACCGGTGCGAGATACAGAGACCCAAGGCTACGAATGGGGATACTTTCAATCTTCGTATTCCCCATATGCCCCATGTTCCCAGTGTTCCCCTTGGTTAAATTTTCTTTTAGGGTCTCGCATCATATTTCGCAAATCTGCCGCCTCCCAAGTTAAGGACAGTATGAACCACGGGGAACACGGGGGACACGGGGATTTAAAGGAAGCACTTCGTATTCCCCATATGCCCTGTGTTTCCAGTGCTCCCCGTGATTAAATTTCCTTTTAGGGTCTCGCATCATATTTCGCAAATATGCCGCCTCCTAAGTTAAGGACAGTATGAACCACGGGGAGCACGGGGGACACGGGGATTTGAAGGAAGCACTTCGTATTCCCCACATGCCCCCGTGTTCCCAGTGTTCGCCGTGGTTAAATTTCCTTTTAGGGTCTCGCATCGTCGCAGTTAAAATGGACCAACACATATAAGATTGCAGAACCGCAGATTGAGTTCACCACCATGAAAAAACTGATCACCGTCCTCCTACTCTCTTTGGTTGCCGTTCTGGTAGGCTGCTACAAGTCGGAACAAAAATCCAAGAGCTTCAATATCGCCGTAATCCCCAAGGGGACCACGCACGAGTTTTGGAAAAGCATCCACGCAGGCGCGATCAAAGCGGCCAACGAATTTGGGAGCCAGAGTGTCCATGTGGTTTTGAACTGGAAGGGGCCTCTGCGAGAGGATGATCGGGAACAGCAGATCCAAGTGGTCGAAGGTTTTCTGAGCCAGGGCGTCAACGGGATTGTGCTGGCGCCGTTGGACAGCCGCGCGCTGGTTCGTCCCGTGGAGGAAGCCAAGCGCGCCGGGATCCCTACCGTTATTTTCGATTCCGGCTTGGAATCGGATCAGATCATCAGCTTTGTCGCCACTGACAACTTTAAGGGAGGCACTTTTGCGGCGGGTCGTATCGGCTCGCTGCTTGCGGGCAAAGGTAAAGTCCTTCTGCTGCGTTATCAGGAAGGGTCCGCCAGCACGGAACAACGCGAGGCTGGATTTCTGCAGGAGTTAAAATCCAAATATCCGGCAATTGAACTAGTTTCTTCCGATCAATACGCAGGACCCACACGGGAGACGGCTTATCGAGCATCGCAGAACCTGCTGAATCGTTTCGCCAATCAGATCCAGGGCGTTTTTACTCCGAACGAGTCATCCACAGCGGGCATGATGCTGGCGCTCCAGGACGTCAACAAGCTGGGGAAAATTACCTTCATTGGTTTTGATTCCAGCCAGTCTTTTATCGACGCGATGAAGAACCAGCAGCTTCAAGGTCTGGTGCTGCAGGACCCGATCAACATGGGTTACCAGGGTGTAAAGACTATGGTGGAGCACCTACAGGGCAAGACAGTCGAAAAGCGCATCGACACTGGCGTCTACCTGATCAGTCCCGAAAACATGAACGAGCCAAAATCGCAGGAGCTGCTGCATCCGCCGTTTGAGAAGTATTTGAAGTAGCTTTGATCTTGGCAGTTGTCAGTTGGCAGTTGTCAGTTGGCAGTTGTCCGTTGTCCGTGGTCCGTGGTCCGTTGTTCGTTGTCAGTCAGTTATTTCTTATTTTCGGTTTCACAACTACGGGCATGAGCAACAGACTACGGACAAGTTGACCACGGACAACCGACAACTGACCACGGACAACTGACCGCGGACAACTGACCACGGACAACTGAC
>DASYPF010000383.1:0-5309 GCA_036006905.1 Acidobacteriota bacterium | reverse complement strand
TGTGGTCTGCGGCCGAGGCGAGACAATGGAGATCTTCTGGCCGACGAGAAGATTCAGGAGCGTGGATTTCCCGGAGTTGGGCCGGCCGGCGATGCAGACATAGCCGCTGCGTGGCTTTTGTGTGATCATCACTAGGAAGTCACACGGTGGTGGGAGAGTTTTTTCAGAAGCTTATCTACTTCGTCCAGAATGCGGTCGGCCACTTCTGCCTTCGGCATCCGATCCAACTGCTCCCTGCTGCCGTCAGCGCCCAACAGTAAAACGCGGTTGTAGTCAGACGCAAACCCGGAATCTGACGACGTGATGTCATTGGCAACCATGAGATCCAGCCGCTTTGCCTTGAGCTTTTTTTCGGCATTTTGCTCCAGCGAATCGGATTCGGCGGCAAACCCAACGATAATTTGGTCTGCGCGCCGCTGCAGGCCGGCCAATATGTCTTCGGTTGGCTCCAGGTGAAGCGTCAGCGAATCTTTTCTCTTTATCTTCTTTGCGCTCGGCTGGATAGAGTAGTCGCTGACGGCCGCGGCCATAACCAGCGCGTCGGCGTCTTTGAAGTGAAGATGGATCTGCTGCTGCATTTCCCTGGCTGTTCGAACCGCAACGAATTCGGCCCCCGAGGGCGGCTCCAGGTGTGTCGGCCCTGAAATCAACACCACCGAAGCCCCGCGAGCCAGCGCCCGCCTTGCCAGTGCATAGCCCATTTTTCCTGTGGAACGGTTCGTCAGAAAGCGCACCGGGTCGATATCTTCACAGGTGGGGCCGGAAGTGACCACAATTGTTTTACCTGCCAACGAGAGGCTGCGCGCCAGCACCGACTCCACTTCGCGCACGATTGCGTCGACTTCGGCCAGTCTTCCTTCACCGACCACGCCGCACGCCAGATAACCCGACTCGGGGTAGACGATTCGAACACCGCGCTGCTTGAGTTTTGCCAAGTTTTCCTGCATGGCCGGATGACGCCACATCTCAACGTTCATCGCCGGCGCGACAACTACCGGGCATGTCACCGAAAGTTGCACGGTGGTTAGGAAATCATCGGCAATTCCCTGGGCGAATTTTGCCACAGTATTGGCGGTCGCCGGAGCGACTAGAAACAGGTCGGTTTCGCGGGCTACGTTGATGTGCTCGATACCACCCGTGGTGGGATGGCCGAACATCTCCATCCATACACTTTTTCCCGAGAGAGCCTCAAAGGTAATTGGACCCACAAATTTGGCCGCATTCCGGGTCATGACTACCTGAACCTGATGTTCGCGCTTTTGAAGCTCGCGAAGGATCATCGCTGCCTTGTAAGCGGCGATGCAGCCGGTGACCCCAAGCAGAATATTGGCCATGAAATGCTTATTCCTCTTCGCTGGTCAACTCAAAATTAATCAATCTGTTCGAGACTTCCTGCATGGCGATATAGGTCGGCTTGCGGGATCTGCTCTCAACACGCTGGCGGGCGCCATTCTGAAGCTGCTTGGCGCGCTCGGCTGCAATCAAGATATAGCGGAACTTGCTATCAACATTATCAGGAATCCTTACGTTCATCCTTGGTCTCCAAAAGTTTTCAAGATTTCTTTTCCGACTTTTTCCATCCGGGCGATACCACACCGAGCCGTCGTCACGATCGCCTTGAGACGGCTGACAGAATCCTCTATCTCTCGGTTCACTATCAGGTAATCATACATTTTATAATCTTTGATCTCTTCGCGGGCAATTTTTAACCGGTTTAGTATCGCCTCTTCTCCATCAACTCCGCGCCCTCGCAGCCTTTTTTCCAACTCTTGAAACGATGGCGGCATGACAAAGATCAAAATGGCATCACGGCGCCGCGCTTTGACTTTCCTGGCTCCTTTCACGTCTATGTCAAGCAGTACATCCTGGTTTCTAGCCAAAGCTTCGATCAGCGGCGCTTCGGCGGTGCCGTAGTAATTTCCGTACACATTGGCCCATTCCAGAAACTCATTGTTTTCAATCATTTGTCGAAATTTATCGCGGTCGACAAAGTGATAGTCTCGTCCCGGCTTCTCGTGGCCACGCGAAGAGCGGGTCGTGTAGGAAACGGAAAAGCAAAGATTGGGAATTTCCGCAATCAGGCGGTTTGCCAGTGATGTCTTGCCCGAGCCGGAGGGCGCCGAAATGACAAAAATGTTCCCTGGACCGATTTCACTCAACGTTTTGCACCTGTTCTCTCAGTTTTTCAACTTCTGCTTTTAACAGAACTCCCAACTCGGAGATTTTGTGATGCAAATTTTTCGAGAGAATGGTGTTCGTTTCGCGATTCATCTCCTGGAGCAGGAAATCGAGCGTTTTCCCGACCTCGCACCCGTCGCGGATCAGAGAGCGGAATTGCTCGATGTGGCTGCGCAGGCGAAGAATTTCTTCGGTAATATCCCCGCGCTCGGCGAATATCACTACCTCTTGCGTGATCCGGTCCACGTCGAGCTTCCCGGCGTCTGTGTGCTCTTGCAATCGCTGCCAGAGCCGCTCGCGATATGCCTGCTTGGCGGGCTCGATTAGCGACTCGATCTGCTGGAGCAATTCTTCGGCCTGGGAGATCCGGTTTAACAGTTCGGCCGCAAGTTGCCTTCCTTCCTCAAGCCGCATGCGCTTGACTGCATCCAGCGCGGCAAGCAGGCCCTTGCGCGCCTGCTCTTCGAAGACTTCCGCTTGAGGAAAAGAGGGACTCCGAGTTTCTATGACGCCAGGCAACTGCAGAAGAATAGCAAAAGTGAGCGAGCCGCCGATCTGAAAATCCCTGTTGAGAGTCTTAGCCAGTTCCTGATAGGAGGCGACTACATCACGGTTGATCTGGTAAAAACCACCCTCAGTTGTCTGGAGGTTGATGAAAACTTCAACTCTTCCGCGGGCGACCTTCTCTTTGACGACGTTGCGAACAAACATCTCCATATGCAGGAGTTCTTTAGGCAGGCGCACATTGATATCCAGGAAACGGCTGTTAAATGTCTTGATTTCAAAGCTGATCTGGAAGTCAGCCCCGGAAATGTCGCCTTGGCCAAAGCCGGTCATGCTTGCCAAATTCATGGGTTTCGTTTTTTCAAAAAATGAACGGGTTTGGCGCCCAGGACAGCGGCATCGTCGGCATCATGAAATTGCAAGCGATAGAACTTATTATACTGGCCGTTGCGTAGTATCAAATCTCCGTGCTTGCCTTCTTCCACGATTCTTCCATGCTCCATCACCAGGATGCGATTAGCACGGCGGACCGTCGACAGCCGGTGAGCAATCACGACGGTGGTCCGTCCCATCATCAGATTTTGCAGAGCCATCTGCACCAGCTTCTCAGACTCGGTGTCCAGCGAACTGGTGGCTTCATCCAGAATTAGAACGGGAGCATCTTTCAAAATTGCTCTTGCGATGGCGATGCGCTGGCGCTGGCCCCCGGAAAGTCTCTGGCCGCGTTCGCCGATGATGGAATCATAACCCAGCGGCAGTTGCTGGATGAAATCATGAATCAGCGCGGCTTCCGCGGCCTGTTCGATCGTCGCCTGAGAAACGAGCGAATTGCCGTAAGCGATGTTATTGCGGACGGTGTCGTTGAACAGGAAAGTTTCCTGAGTGACGATGCTGATCTGTCCGCGAAGCGATTCGACAGTGACGTCGCGGATATCGACACCGTCGAAGGTAATATTCCCGCTGGTTACATCGTAGAAGCGGGGGATCAGGTTGACCAGAGTGGACTTGCCTGCGCCGCTGCTACCCACCAGTGCCACGAGCTCACCGGTCTTAATTTTCAGGCGGATGTTCGTCAGGATTGGCTGAGGCCGGTCTGAATCACCGTAGTGAAAGCCGACGTCATGAAACTCAATGGTGTGCCGCAGTGGCTCAAGTAGCTGGGCATTGGGTTTGTCTCGAACTTCGAAGTGAGTCTCCAAGACTTCAAAGATGCGTGAAGAAGAAGCCAGCGCTTGCTGGAAGTGCAGATGCATTTTGCTGAGCCGCCGCATCGGGTCGTAGAGGCGAAACAGCGCCGTAAGAAATACTATAAATTCGCCCAGGTTTACCGGATGTTGGGGGTCATGAATTTTATAGTGAGCGTAAATAAGAAAAGGCACAAACGCCACGTAGCCGATAAATTCCATTAACGGAGAATTCAGCGCTGAAACGGCCGTAGAGCGCATGTTTGTGCGCATCAGATCGCGCGTGGCGGACTGGAACTTCCGGTTCTCAAAGTTTTCCATGCCGAAAGCCTTCACCACTCGAATCCCGGTGATGGTCTCTTGCAGAAAGTTGGAGATGGCGGCGATCTTCTCCTGGCTGCTCCAACTGATCTTGCGCATCTTCTTGCCAAAGGCCGCCGTCAGCCAAAGAATCACGGGGGCCAGCAGGAACGCAATGCCGGCTAATTTCGGGTCAGTGTAAATGACCAAGGCGAGAAAGAAGCCAAGCAGGGTTCCCTGCCGGAAGAAGTCGGTGAGTGTCTTGGATACTGTCTCCTGGATACGCTCGACATCTGTGATCACCCGGGCCATTAACTTGCCGGTGGAGTTGCGGCTGAAAAAACCGATGGATTGATTCAACAGATGGGAATACAGGAGGTTTCGAAGTTGCATCACCACCTTCTGGCCCGAGTAACCCATCAGGTACTCGGCAACAAAGAGAAAGATCCCCTTCAGGAATGAGAAAATGACCACCAAAGCGGCGATCTTTAGAAGAAGGTTTGAGTCGTCCGATCCCAGTCCCAGCCATTTCAGCAGGAACGCAAATTTATCAGGGCCCGCCTTTGCGCTTTCCGCCCTCAACTGATTGAATATTGGGGCGAGCATAGCCGTCGTCAACGCTTCCATGGCGCCACTGAGTAGAAGCATGACCAGCGCGAAGGCCAGCAGCGCCAGGTTGGGCCGGATATAGGGAAAGAGCTTTTTAAAGTCCTTCATATGCGAGCCCGATTATACAGTTTTTGGTCCACAAATTAGCAGGTCAACGGGTCAGCAAGTCAACAGGTCCGCAGGTCGGCAAGTCACAAGTCAGAGGTCAACAGGTCAGCAAGTCACAGGTCAACAGGTCCGCAAGACAACAGATCAACAGGTTACTAAGTCCCCAGGTAAGCACGTCACAACGTCAGCAGATCACTCTAAACTGTAGAGCGTTTGACCTGATGACTTGCTGACCTGTTGACGTGTGACTTGATGACCTGCGTGCACCGATGACCGATGACTAGTTATTGTAGGACAGTTCCCTACAAGGAAATAGGACTGCCGCCTCTTTCCCTTTCCTTTGCATCCTGCCACCATTGGGTTTGTGAGGGTTATCGCAAGAGCCCAAGCATTGGAGATCAAATCCGCGCAGCGCCATTCACGCAT
>DASYPF010000382.1:0-9396 GCA_036006905.1 Acidobacteriota bacterium | reverse complement strand
TTCACATAAACGCTATTACCCGTGACGCGATACTCCTTAGGAAGCCTCACGGCTTGGCTGCGTCCGGTCATAAACACCTTTGCCTCTGCGACAGCGTGCCGAACTCCCGCCTTCTCCGGTCGACTGCGGCGTTTTTTGGTCGACCTGGTCATATTGTCGCGGCTCCCTGAACGATACATACCAGATGATAGCTATCCGTCGACCTACCGTCAAGCCACATTGGGAATCGCGAATCAGCCTGCCGAAATTTGCTAGGATTCTCCAAGAATAGGCGCGGTCGCCCAGAAGCCAGACACATTACAGGCTGTATTCCGGGGAGATTAACGGCAAAAGGGAACCGATTGAATTTGGGAGTGATACCCGTTTCGGTTTCCATCTAGTTTCCAATTAAAGGCCGTCGCTCAGAAAGCTAAGTGCCGCCAGATCAATCACTTTCAGAGTTTTATTTCGAGCTTCCCAAGCTTCGGACGTGGGTTCGATCCGATCGCCCGCTCCAGATTCTAAAAGGCCTATGCCGCCTATTTTTCCGTTTTTTCCAATAACTCGATTTTGGACCCAAACATCTTGGAAAATTCGGTGCGGACTTGCTCGAGTGGAATCTCTCCCGTGTACCGCGCCGTCATCACAGTCAAAGTATGTCCCATTTGCTGGCGGATTACGGCAGGGTTGATCCCGGCGAGTTCCCATCGGCGGTTGCAGCCTCGTCGAAAAGCATCGTGGACGACGTGCTGCTCCCACAATTTGAGAAGAGCAAGGAACAAGTGAATTTTGAACGCGTCACTCTCGTTCCGTTCACCGCAAAACCGCCGCACGGGTACGAAGACTGCTCGACTCAGTTCGGACCAGACGCTGAAGTAGACGTTGGTTCATTGCCTGCTGAAGACCGGTTCGGTGTGGGAC
Source organism: Acidobacteriota bacterium (assembly GCA_036006905.1). Classification (GTDB taxonomy): domain Bacteria; phylum Acidobacteriota; class UBA6911; order JACQSX01; family JACQSX01; genus DASXTB01. Next base: position 8,496 of record DASYPF010000382.1, on the reverse strand, counting down.
GATATCCGTTTCGCGTCCGGATGTGGCACTTCTTCCAGCGCTCGCCTACTAGTCGTACTTTGATAGAGCGCCATCCACGATTGGGATTCGGCTTGGGATAGTAGCTGAACGAATAAAGATGCGCCAAATCGTCCCGGATGGAGGCAAAAGCTTTCTTTTCATCCCGCCAACTCTTGGCAAAATAGGCCTTGCCACCAGTGGCCGCGCTCATACGGTCGAAAACAGCGGTAGAAACAGGCTCAAGCTGGGCCTCGCTGGTGCTTATCATGTAGATAGGTATGCCTGCCGATTGAGCCAGCTCCGCGACATCCTCGGGGGGCACCATGCTGGCATTGTCGGGACCGTTTGAGAACACTACGATCACCTTTCTTCCCGGATACTGGCCGGCATCTTGAACCGTTAACAACAACGAGTTATAGAGCGCTGCATCATCCCCAGCCACGGTAGTGCGCACCCCGCGGACTACCTCGGACCGGTCGGAGGTCAAAGCCGCGGCGCGATAAAGGTCGCGGCTGTAGGAATAGAAAGCTATTTTGTACGCGCTTTCCAGAGAGCGAACGAAATCGGCGATTGCATCTTGCGCGAAGACGAAGCCCCGGTACATGTAATTGCTGGTATCGAACAAAATGAAGACATTGGCGCCGGCAAGAGCCGAACTGAGTGTTTCGGGCGAGTCTTCCAAAGAAGCACCCGACATCGAATCTTGCGTCCGAGGGCGCCCTTGCGCGGCGAGAGACTCGTCTAACAATCTGGTTGGGGGAGCATTCCCTTCTTCAAATGTGGCAATGTTCTCCGGAATGCTATCTTCGGTGACCACAAAATCCTGAGGATGAAGACCCTGTACATAGTTGCCCTTATTGTCAGTCACGGCCACATTCAACTGCACAAGGTTGACCACAACGCGAAAGCGCTTCGTGTCTTGCTGCGCACTTGTCCAAAACGTGGAAAGAGGCAGCGGTCCCAAAAGAAGTGCCACGATCAAGAGACATCGTTTTCCCACAGATTTGCCCATATCGCACCGTGTTGTTTTTTCCGGCCCTAACGGCCCCGTGAAAAACTGAGCCAACAGATCTAGGGCTGCGAAAAACTGTCGTTTCTTGATAAGACAACGATCTTGCCTTGCCGGAACTCCTCGCCGGTTTCTCGAGCGGCGCGCAGCAACGCGGGCCAATCCTCGAAATCAGAGGCAAAAATCTTCTCGACCATGCGACGTGTGAGTTCAGGAACCAGGCGGTTTAGCATGACCGGCGAATAGCCTTTTTCGTCCGCCAGGCGGGCCCAGTATAAGTTGTTGGAATCCCAGGTCTCCGCCAACAAGCGGCTGGCGTAGCCCATGAAAACCGGGAAAGGCGGCAGATTCAGCAGCTCGCGCGTGTAACTTTGCGCCAGTACGCGGTGTGGCACTCCAAAGTCTTGTGACAGACGTTTCCAGTTTACTTCGTCGGGATAACGGTTAGAGAGAGTTGCAAGCTCATTACCGACCGGTCCCAAGGAATTGGACTCCTGCGGAAATCTTCGTTGATATTCAGCCGCCAGATAGAAAGTGTCCGCAGGCATCAACTGCGAAACCAGCTCAGGCAAATGCCCTGAACGCAGAGCCCGTTCCACTCGTTCGGAGCGCTGCGGAATCATACGCTCGGACAGGATATTCATGACTTTATTCCGCACTTCGTCATTGCGAGCGGAAGCCGCCAAAAGCTCCTCACCACACTGTTGATACAGGCTGACAGCGTGAAGTTCATTTTGGCTTACGTTCCACCATCGGGGCACGACGGCGCTGGTCAAAAGGCCAGGCACCAACTCTCGCCAGATCAGGGCCTGCACGTTTTGTGGCGCGATGAAATCCTGCTCCGCGGTGGCAAGGACATAAGGTAAATCGGCAAGCGATCCGACCAAATGTGCGCCTCCGCCCGCCGGGGAACCCGCGCCGAACAATTGAGGCGCTCGCCACAGTCGTTCGAGACCGTTGACAGTCTCTCCCGAAAAATCGTGCGAGCGAACGAAGAGAGGATTATGGTGAAGAATCTGGGCGCCGGGAGGCTCATAGTAAGCGTAATTGAGACCTACGAGGGTGTCTCGCAGAAAGGGAGCGAGTTGGCCGCGGGCTTCGGCGAGTTGTTCTGGAGAACCCGGCGACTTGATTATCTTCGCCACGTTCGTGCGCATCTGTAATTCCGTATGATGGTTATTGTAAATTCCCGAGCCCCACTCCTCTCTTTCACTATTTCTGAAAATTGGTTGGGGCATCTCGAATTCCCTGAGTTCCCCAGCCAAAGGAAGCAAGCTATTGCCTGAGACGTTTCCATGCGCGACTTCGCGCAGGCCGTCGCCCAGGGCCAAGAGGGTGTCGAGAGAAACCAAACGCTGTCCGTTCAAAACGGATCGGATTCTGTCGGCGATCAGTTCATGCAAACGCTGGGCTTCTGGAGCTGATTGGTGGGGACCCGCAAGCAAATTGATGATTTTGTCTTGAGAAGCATCGGCTTTGCCGGTTGCCGCGAGCAACAGGTCTTTCAGGGCCGTGCGGCCCGCATCGAAAAGCTGCGTTGAGGAGCCGATCTTTCCAAACGGCTTGATCACCTTTTGCCAAGAATCGTTCAAAGCGGTGCCAGGTATTTCACCCTGACGCGCCAATATCTGCCAGAGTCCGACGCTGCCCTGAAAGGTTCCGAAGGCGTTGCCCCTTAAAGTGTTCTTGGGAATACCGTTTAGGCTAGTCAGAACCTGAAGGAAAGCAGCAATGGAAGCATCGTCCAAATCTGGAAATTCTGAAAAGACTAGGTACTGATCACTGAACTCAGAGAACTTGCCGGCCAGCAAGGTCACCGTTTCGGGACTAAGGCGATGCTCCGGAGAACGTCTGCCGTCGAGTTCGCTAAGCATTAAGTAGCTTTGCAACGGACCTGTGTCGGTGGGCAGCCGAGAAATCGCAGACAAGGCTTCCAGTAATTGATCTGGGTGGTTCCAATGTGCGGCTCTGCGGCCCCAGTCGCGAATAATTTTGGAATCCGTCTTTTGTCGGAAGATGTTCTTCCAAACCTCGAGATTTCCAGGGACGTATAGATCGCCGTTGGGCTCCCACCGAAGGCGGGTCACCAAAAGCAGCAGACCCGCGTCGCGCCGAAACACGCCCGTTCCAGCATCAGAAAAGTCCTTTCCGCGGAACATCTCATAAAAATGCCGCAACCGGGCAGGTTCGGTGAAATGAGTTTGCTGCGACAGAGGTATACTCGACAGGTCGTCAAAAAACGCCGCAAGCCAGCCGCTGTCCTTCGCGAGTAATTTAGGGATAAATTCTTCGGGAGAGTCAGGACTGGCTGCGACCAGCTCTTTCCATGCGGGGGTCGCGGCTGATCCCCCAGGCACAACCACTCGCCCAGATCGAATGCAGATGTGGCTCCCGTAGAAATCCAAGGCCGCGGCGAGCGGAAACAATTTTTTTAGCACGTGCAATTGCTGCAACGCAGATAGCGTTTCGGCATCCATCCGCGCTAACGCCCAGTAGAAGCGGGCCAACTCCGGATCGCCTAAGAGCATGTCCACTACTTCAACTTTTTTCCCTTTCTTGGTCCACTCGATCTCCACGGGCAGTGCAGGTACGCGGGACGTCGAGAAGGAGTATGCGAAAGCACGGCCCTCCTGGAGACTCTTTTCAAGGTCCGGCAGGGGGAATCCCGAGTCGATGGTAAGAAATGCTCTTTGTGGATCGGCGGTCTCCAAAAAAGTGCTACGCTGCCCGCAGTCAGCCCGGGTTCGATAACCCAGGATTTTCAGCAGGGGTTTCGCTTCCTCGCATGTAGAAACATGAATGACACCGTCGGGGCCTGCCAGAGCCTCCAATTCTCGCGCCTGCTGCACATAGCGGGTCAAGAGAATAAGAAATTCCTTGCGCGACCCCCGCTCATAGCCCAATACAAATACGTTGCGAGCCAGCAAAGGCATAACTTCTTCAGCCGAGACCTTCTGGCTGATCCCCGCCATGCGTAAAAACGGGCGCAACGGCCCTGGAATCGCAACATTCGCCGTTTCGGGTGACCCGGCCTTGGCGTCCGCTGATGACGAATCAGAAGAAGCGGCGCCCCGAACGGCAGGAGCGAAGCACGAACCAACGAAAAGAGTGGCAACCAGAATAGCGGCAAGGCGGCAGAGAGATTTAGCGCATCGCCTTGCATGCAAATCGGTTAGGAGGGGTGTGAGGGCTTTCAAAATTCTCTCCCCGAAGCGGAATTGAGCCTGACCAACACAGTTGAGACGCAGCCAAAGAAGATTTGGACCAAACGAAACCAAAGGACGGTGGTAGGTGTCAACATCAAGCACACCCTGAATGGTCCTTCCTTGCAGTATTTAAGCCGTAATTACGCTCATGTCAAACCAAAATTGTCAGAACGGGAAATTGTCCGAACCACCGCCTAGCCGCTTAGAGACGCAGGCACTGGGCCACGGCGTCATATTATAATGTTGCGGTGGTGACTTCGACGGTGTGGGATACGCCGTGCATGTCTTGTATCGTTACCCGGTATGAGCGAAGCAACAGCCTTTTTCTATTTATTGTGAGAAATTCCTGCTGGGAGTGGCCCAGAGCCAGAAATACTTCTCAGCACCACAGTCCCATCTGATGCTTTTATCTCGCGTGATCCTTTCTCTGCCTTCTTGACAGCCCTGATATACGTATTACAGCAGTGTAGGTATGGACTCGATCGAGGCGAGCCGGGAAGGATACGCTTATCTTAAACTTCGTTTTCCCCTTGAGCATCGCGAGATCGTCTTGGCCGGTGGCTCTGCGGGCTATTCTTGTCCTCGCCGGGATCTTTTTATCCTGTGTCACCCCACTTTGCCCGCAATCCACGAACGCGTCGCTTACTGGCCGCATCACCGACTCGAGTAAAGCGGTCGTCCCGGACGCAAAAGTCATTGTAATCAATAGCGGGCACGCGCATCCGCTATGAAACCATTACGAATCAAACCGGCAGTTACTACGTCACGAACTTGCTCCCTGGAACTTATCGCATCGAGGTGGAGAAGCTCGGCTTCAAGGTGGTGATCAAGGCGGATCTAATTCTGCACGTGCAGGACTCGGTGGAAGTCACGCCGGGAGCCCTGAGAAGAGCAACCAATGCAAGACGCGTGGTCTAGCTAGATCTAGATTACTCTTGACATCGGTAATCGGGGTCATAGAATAGAGTCGAGAGGCGCATCATGGCTAACCGTGCGACAGTCAAGATCGGCCCAGCAATCGACGCGAAACTTTACAAGGAATTCGTCGCGGTCGCAAAAGAAAACGGACAATCCCAGCGTTTTCTGCTGGAGAAGGCCATCGAGCATTACATTCACAACGTGGTTCCCTCGCAGCATACGGTGCGGCCGGAAGTGATGGATGCGTTCCGCCGCTCCAACGCGAAATTCCGGGATCTATATCGAAAGCTAGCTGAGTAAATGGCCGAACGGTTCTACCTAACCGTAGGCGAAGTTCTGCAGATTCATCTCCGGCTAATCAACGATTATGGCGGCACTCAAGGAATCCGAGACAAAGGCCTCCTCGAATCCGCCGTTTTCCGTCCACAGATCGGATACTACAACAGCATCGCTGAAGAAGCCGCAGCGCTGATGGAATCGCTAGCCAACAATCACCCATTCCTCGATGGCAACAAGCGCGTCGCATTCGCCGTTGCTCACACTTTTCTGCTGGTCAACGGATGCGACCTCGAATTGCAGCCGCTTGCGGCCCATGAGTTCATGATTCAGTCCATTGCAAGAGGAGAGTTCCGTTTCGGGCAAATCCTCGAGTGGATCACGAAGCATATTCGCTGCGAATAGTGGACGCGACCAGCTAGGTTCGCAGCCTGGCCGGAAGGCGCACTGGCGGTTTGAAGGGCGAACTTCGCGCCGCAACGGAAGTCAGATCAGGACCACGAAGTCTCGGATTTTGCGTAAGCAATGCTTGGAACAACCGCCAGCAGACGACGGGCCGAGTTTACCGTGCGCCTCAAGTTGTCTACGAGCATCTGAATTAACAAAGAGTATTCTTTATGCTTACTACAAAATTACTGGGACTATCGTACTAGGAAATCCGTACTAGAGAGTAAATGATTTATTAATCGATTCGCGCCAAACTTTTAATGATTGTTTTCAACTTACCTTCGGTAAGATGTGCACGCGTTGAACTTCTAACAAGGACGACTAGTCAGCGCCGTTCTGGCCCAGCCCCTCGGAGATGTAAATATGGCCAAGACGTGTCTGCGCGGTAGTGTAGCCGTTCTGTTGTCAATTGGACTTGCCGGCTTTGTTTGTGCCAGGCAGGGCCAGCAAATCAGTACCCCGATAGCTGGTGCGCGGCAAACCGCAGAGTTTACCGCACCCGCTCCCGATCGGCCCCGCCTGGCCGAAAGAAATCCGCGTTATAAGATCAACCGCAGCGACATCCTGAACCTTTCTTTTCCGCTCTCACCTGAATTCAATCAGACCGTCACTGTCCAGCCGGACGGCTACATTACCTTGCAAGGGGCCGGGAGCATATGCATTTTGGGCATGACCGTTCCGGAAACATCCGAGGCGATCAAGAAGGCTTATGCGAAGGTACTGCACGAACCAATTGTCGACGTGGACCTAAAGGATTTTCAAAGAGCGTATTTCATCGTAACCGGGCAAGTGACGAAGCCCGGACAGTATGACTTGCGATATGACCTGACAGCCTCTCAGGCCATCGCTATCGCCGGCGGTTTCATGCCGACAGCGAAGACGCAGGTTTTTCTTTATCACCGCTCCTCGGATGGCTGGGTGCAGGCCAGGGAACTCAAGCTGAAGGACTTTCTGCATGGAAAGAATGTGGCTGAAGACGTGGAGATCCGCCCGGGCGATTTGATTTTTGTTCCTGAGAAAACCATCACAAAGGTCCGTAAGTACATCCCCTACAGCGTCGGCGTTCCATTGAGCACCACGCCGTTGGCTTATTAGAGTCAAAACTTTGAGTACACGGGAGCGGAGGTCTCGATGAACAAGGCAAATCTGAAGATAAAACTCGACGACGCACTCCCGAGATGGACTTTGCGCGATCTGCTTACGCCGGTATTTCGGCACAAGGGGCTAGTGAGCGCGGTCTTCGCGGCCATTTTTTTGTTCTCGGTTTTTGTGGCGTGGACATGGGCAGCAAAGTATTACGTTGCAAGCATGCAGATCGTCGTGCAACAGCACCGCTCCGATCCGACCATCACTCCCGCGCAAACTGCCGCGGTAATGAACAATCGCGGGATCTCACCCGACCAGATTAGTTCTGAAATGGCGCTCCTAAAAGGAGAGGACATGTTGCGGTCAGTGGTTGAGACATGTGGGCTGGTGAACCAAGATAAGTGGTCTGTTTCGGAGGTTCTGTTTCCACGCGATCCCGCGCGCCGAAAAGCAGCAAAAATTGAGAAAGCTGCCGCGTCTTTGGCGAAAGGCTTGAAGGTGGAAGCGGCAAAGGTATCGGATGTGATTGACGTTCGATACGGAACTGTGGGCGAACCCGAGAAACCGGCGTGCGTGCTGCAGAATTTGGGCAAGCTTTACTTGGAAAAACGGCTGCAATTGCAACGCCCAGCGGGCTCTTCCCGGTTTTTTGAGGAGCAAACCGCCAAATACGGAAAAGACCTTGCCGATGTGGAAACGCGGCTTGCAAACTTCAGCCGCGATGAAGGTGTGGCCGCGCCGGACGTATTGCGAACAGATTTAGCGCAGCAGCTATCTGTCTCCATGGCGTCGTTGTACCAGGCTCAGCAGGCAGTCGCTGCGGACGAAGAGCGCTTGAAAGACCTGGAAAAACAGATACGCGTCACTCCGGAAAGAATCACGACCCAGCAGATCTCCAACTCTGCACTTACCCTGATGCAACAACTAGAAGCCAATCTGCTCGCAGCGGAAGTCAAGCGAACGCAACTGCTCGTGAAATACGATCCGTCGTATCCATTGGTGGTCGAAACGGACGAGGAAATTGCAAACACGAAAAAGGCAATCGAAAAGGCCAAGAGTCTGACTTACATGAATGAGACGACGGATCACAATCCGACCTATGAATTTCTCCATCAGGACTATGCCCGAACGCAGGCCGATCTGGCTTCGCAGAAGGCGAACGCCACTTCCATTGCGGCCAGCCTCAAGACCATGCACGCGCAGATGGTCGGTTTGGACTCCAGTTCATTAAAGCAGGGCGCGCTGCTCCGTGAGGCAAAAGCAAATGAAGCCAACTATCTGCTCTATCTGAATAAGCGCGAGCAGGAACGCGCTTCCGATGCCCTTGATGAAAAACGCATTGCGGATGTGGCGATTGCAGTTCCGGCGATTCCGCCCGCTTTGCCAGCGACCAATCCGCTGCTGGTTGCAGTGGGTGGTTTTATCTTCGCGATGCTAGCCGGAGTTTCAGCGGGGTTCATCGCAGAACGAGTCGACCCGTCTTTCCGAACGCCCGTGGATGTTACCGAGACGCTTCGTATTCCAGTACTGGCGTCTGTACCAAGGCAGGTGGCT
>DASYPF010000381.1:0-5359 GCA_036006905.1 Acidobacteriota bacterium | reverse complement strand
AAGATCGGGCCGGTCTGGGAGGCCGTCCCCATTTGGATCGCCTGATTGCACCACAGTAAAAGGAAAGCCGCTCTGGTAGGTCGCAATCCCGCTGATTTCCCACCCTGAAATGAGCTTGTCTGCCGCCGGACTGGCGCCGCTCCAGAAGCGCTTTCCCTGTCCGGTGGGGATCTCATAAACAAAACTGACGGCCAGGCGGTGCCTGTTGTCGAAACCGGAGAGTCCGCGGGAATACCGTGGATTTCTCGGATCGCCGCTTCCTTCAAAACCGCCGCCGCGTTCGCCGTTGCCGCGCTCGCTCGAGAGATCGATAGACTTCGACCAGGTGTACGCTGCCAAAAGCGACATGCCTGTCGAGGAGCGCTTTTGGGCCTTCACCTGCAGCGAGTCATAGTGGGACGTAACGAACGAGTCCAAGCTCAAAGCCGTGCCCCAGGCTGGAAAAGGACGGCGAGCCTGCAGAGTGGCTGCGGGTCCCGGGTGCGGCACATTATAAAAGTTGAGCTCGCCGAGGTCCGTTCCCTTGCTGCCGACGTATCCCGCTTCGAGGCTAAGGTCGCGTGGCAGCAGGCGCTGTACGGTCAAGTTCCACTGCTGAACGTACCCCTCGCGAAAGCCGGGGTTGATATTCTGAGTGGCGATCACCAGCGCCGCAATTGCATTCACGAACGGGTTGGCGATGTCTATCTGGGGCGTCGCAGTCGAAGAGGTGACCGTCTGAGTTTCGGCAAACGGCGGCTGCCGGCGGTTGATGACAAAGTTATTCACAAAGTTCTGCGAGTTCGTATAAAAAACCCCGAATCCGCCGCGGAGAACGGTCTTCTCTCCCAGCGAGTACGCCAGACCGATGCGAGGCGCCCAGTTGTTGTGATCGGGGGCATAGACCGCCCGCGCCCCGACACCGCTCAGGTTCAAAAGCTGTTTTGCCTCGGTGCTATTTGCCAGGATGATCTGGCCGCGTTCGCCGGTGGTGTTCTCCTGCACCAGCGGATAGAAGGTCGAACGCCGGTTCAGAATGTCAACAAGCGGACTCACGTACTCATAGCGCAAGCCGAGATTCAGCGTCAGATTCCGATTCACTTTCCAATCATCGTTGAGGTAATACCCGTGCCAGTAGGAGCGCCCCGTCTCGACGCCTTTCCCCACGACGCGCGTAGCAGTGTAAGGCAGACCCAGCAGGAAGTCGGCGAACGCGTGGCGCGTGAAGTCCCCCCTGAAGTTGAAGTTCCCGCGGCGAGCGCCGGTGACCGGGCCGGGCGTGTTCTGCTGGTAACGCGTCAGCGTGAAGCCCGCTTTCAGAGCGTGATTGCTCAGGACCCAGGTGAGGCCGGCAGCATAGTTGAATTCGTTCGAAACGTCTTTTTGAACATTGAAATCGCCCTCACCGAAGGAAGTAAGAACCACATTGGTAAAGGTCAAGGTCGGCGCACCTTCATACTGCGGTCCGGGGATCGTGTTATTTATACCGAACTGGTTATAGAACCCCAAGTTTCCACTATTCGGGCTGCTTTGGACGAACAGCGAGCGAGTGAAGGCGAAACGCAGATCCAGGAGCAACCCGGGCGCAAAAATGTGTGTGTAATTCAACGCTGCGACATGGTTAACGGGTGGAACGATCTGCTCGAACGTCGGCAAGGTCGGCGTCGTTATCTCTTCGCGGTGGGATGCGGAATACCGGCCCATAATGTGGTCGTGATCTGCGATCTGATGATCGATCTTAATCGTATACTGATCGTCCCGAACCTCCACGGGCCTGCTGATCAGGAAGTTGTTGGCTGTGCTGTTCGGGGCGCCGAAATTTTGCTTGGGCCAGAACTTAAGTGCCACTCTTGCAGTCGGGCTGAATCGAACAGCGGGAATCTGATTGCCTGGAAACGGGGCGCCCGTAGCGGGATCGCGCAGAACCAGTCCCGATACGCCTGAGAAATCGCCGTTGCGCCAGGATTCGACAGGGACGGAACGAAAGCTCTCCACTCCGCGACGTTCGCGCAAGCCCTCGTAATTGAAAAAGAAAAAGGCCCTGCTGGACCAGATGGGTCCACCCACGACCCCGCCGAATTGGTTACGATTCAGCTTGCTTTTCTTCGGCAGGAAGAAGTTTCGGGCGTCCAGCACATCATTCCGCAAAAACTCGAAGAGAGTGCCGCGAAACTGGTTGCTTCCCGATTTAGTGATCAGGCTGATCTGCCCGAAAGCTGCGGAGCCAAATTCTGACGAGTAGGAGTTCGTCAACACTTTGAACTCCTGGACCGCATCAATGGAAGGTTTAATGGCTATGTTGCCAAACTGCCGGGCGTTGTTGCTCGCCCCATCGATCATGAAATTGTTCTGACTGTCGCGCCCTCCGATCGCTACGCCCGAGCCCAGGCTTCCTGTCGCCGCCCCGGTATCACCGGTAAACGAGCCGGGCCGGGTTGTGGCCCCCGGAGTCAGCAGGATTAGCTGGGCGAAATCCCGACCGTTCAGGGGGATCTCCGAATTGAAACGGTTGTCAATGACTTGGCCCACGACTGCACTCTCGGACTGCAGCAGCGGCGTCTCCTCCACAACTGTCACTGTTTCGCTCACCTGTCCCACGTCCAGAGTCAGGTCGATCCGCGCCTCCTGGTTCACCTGCAGAACGATGCCCGTGATCGTCTTGCTCTTGAATCCAGACGCTTCGGCGGAGATGGCATAGGATCCGACCGGAAGCGCTGGAGCCACGTAGACGCCGCGCTCGTTGCTTTGCACGTGCCGCACCATTCCAGTCCCGGTCTGGGTGATTGTGATTTGCACGTTAGGAACCACTGCGCCGCTCGGGTCAAGAACAGTGCCGACCACCATAGCCGTGGTCTGGCCCATTGCCGGAACGGCAATCAAGGCGGAGAGCGCGAACAAACACAACATCCTGGGTACCATAGAACCTCCTGTCAATTTTTTCGGCTCGACAGTTTCACTGACGGCGCGCGAAGATGCCAAGGCTGCTGCCGACGGCGCGGCCGTTGGATCTGTCGGACGACACGTTCATGACTACGCCGGCGAGCGTGACGGTATCTTCCATCACCAGGGTCGTGGAGCCGCCTCCGTCCAGGTTCAGGGCGTTGTAAACACCGTAGTCGCGAATAAGCAAGTCTGCGACCTCCCCGACTTTCATACCACCGCTCTTGCCTCCCGTCGTCTCATCGACCGTAAACAGGAATAGCGTTTTGTTGTCCTTGGATAGGCCGATGGCCGTGCGCGCCCGAACCCGATCATACCAGGAGTCGCTATTGGAGTAGGGGGCGTCGCCTCCCGGAGTGAGTAGCCCTCCCGGGTTTCGGGCGCCGGCGTAGGTCGGAATGGTCCTGACTCCGTTGGTGATGATCTGAGCCGAACCGGAAAGAGCATTCCACAACGCGACATTTTCCCGGACGTGCTTTCCATCGGCAAAGCGGGTGTCGTTATGCACGATGGTGGCGTGGTTGCGGGAGTCGATGTTGATGGCCGGGGCATTCGCGACGATTGCATAGGATTGGACGGGCGCCTCGAACGAGGAGTAAACGTTCCCCTTGGAAGCGGCCAAACCGATTAGCCAAACGTCGCTGTCACTGGAAGGAAACGGGAGAAAGAAGTGGCTGTTGATGACCACCTGCGCCCGCTGCTGATTGCGAAAATCGAGCGTCGTCTGCCTGACCGTTTCGCGGGTTCCACCCGGCGAAGTAAGAATGAATCCGATACCGCGTGCAGTCAAATCGATTTTCACGATGTGCATGTTTACGATTCGCGGCGAAATTTCCGTGCGCCGGATGTGGGTAATACCCACAAACGGTTTTTCGACAATCTGGGCGCCCGGCAGTACGGCGCTCCAGCCGGCAACTGCGAATAGAATCCACACAAACATGCCACGAGCCCAACGAGACATTTTCTTCTCCACGCGAACAATGAACATCGTGGTGAACATTCGTGAATAATCCAGGGTATGCCGGCGGCAACTTCGCAGACCGCGACCGATCCATTGGATTCTTACAGATGTATTATTCCAATCTTCGAGTGAGGAAATCAGAACTTTTTCGCGCTTAATCCCGTCTATCAAGACAATGACGAAAGAAAACCAGTCGGCAGGAGGCAGGAGGCAGTCGGCACGAAAAGGCGTCATTTGTCATTGGTCAGCCAACATTTCCCGGATCCCTCCCATCTTACTCATAGTTTTTCTTGGCGCGATTTTCTCAGCCAGCTCACAGACGGCCCCGCCCGGAGGAAAGGATTCGCTCAGGGACCTGGTCGAGGACGGACACTGGAAGCGCGCCCGCGCCATCATTGAGCCACAAGCCAAGAACAATCCCAAGGACGCCGAGGCGGCTTATCTCCTCTCCAAGATCAAATTGTCCTACGGCGACTTCGATGGCGCCGTCGAAGAAGCCGAGCGCGCTGTCGCTCTCGATGGTCGTAACGCCGACTATCACTTTCAGCTTGCGTGGGCCTGTGGTGAAGTGGCCAAGCGCGGCGGTCTGTTGACCAAGATGAGAATCGGCCTGCGCTTTAAAAGGGAGATAGACGCAGCGCTGGCGCTGAATCCCAAGCACCTCGAAGCCCGTGTTGGACTGATGATGTTCTATATGAATGCCCCTGGAATCATGGGAGGAGACAAAAAGAAAGCAGTCGCGCTCACCGATGATATGCTCCGCCAGAACCCCGAGGATGGTAACTTCGCCAAGGCCATGCTGGCGGAGGAAGAAAATGACCCGGGCGGCGCGGAACGCTTTTACCTCAAAACGGTGGAAATCAATCCGCGAAACTACCGAGCTCTCATGAGCCTGGCAGGCATGTATCGCAACCGTAAGCGCTATGACCTGGCGGAAAAATACGCAAGGGACGCGTCGCGGCTTGAGCCCGGCCGGGCTTCTCCTTACAAAGTTCTGGCGGCAGTGTTGGCCCGCCAGCAACGATGGGCCGATCTGGAGCAACTGCTGGGACAAGCTGAAAAGAATGTGCCCGACAATCTCAGCCCGTACATCGAAGCGGGCTATGCGCTTTACACGGAAGACAAGGACCTTCCCCGCGCCCAGCGCTATTTTCAAAAGTACCTGACGCAGAAACCAGAACCCAGTGCTCCGCATCTCGCCGTCGGCCATTATCTCCTCGGGCTGGTGTTTGAAAAGCAGGGACGCAAGCCCGAAGCTATCGGAGAAATCAGCACCGCGCTGCGGCTGAAGCCCGACTATGAAAATGCCAAGAAAGCCTTAAAGCGATTGAAGGGCTAGCCCCCGAGTGCCGGGGGCCAGGGGCTAGGGGTTAGGGGCTGAAGGATAGAAGTCGGGAATCGGAAAAGGTAGACCTCTGCCCCGCCCTGACCCCTGGCCCCTGGCCCCTGGCCCCTGACCCCCAGTCCCCTTCGCGTCTT
>DASYPF010000380.1:0-6830 GCA_036006905.1 Acidobacteriota bacterium | reverse complement strand
GAGCGGCGCGCCGATGTGACACTTTGCGGCACCAGCAGCGCAGAGTTGCTGCAACCACGGTGCAGGAGGTTCCGATTTTGCAAGCCTGCTCGTGACGACTCCATCTGGCGCGCCGCTCCCTTCCGGTCGCGGTTCTGTGGGAAGCTTGAGATTAGTGTTGGAGGAAAACAGAATTGGCTGACAGCCATTCAGCGACACACACGGCGGTGGCACACCAGTTTGAGGATCTCGAGCAGCAGCGAGAGGCCGGAACACTGGGGATGTGGCTTTTCTTGGCAACCGAGATAATGTTCTTTGGCGGGATGTTTACCGCCTACACTGTCTACCGCTCGTTCCATGCGCTCGGGTTTGCAGACGCCAGCCGCCACCTGGACATCCTGCTGGGAACGATCAATACGGCGGTTTTGATCTGTAGTAGCTTCACCATGGTGCTGGCGGTGTATGGTGCTCAAACAGACCGGCGGAAAATGCTTGTTTCTTCGCTCTCGCTGACTCTCGCCCTCGGACTGGTATTCCTCGGAATCAAAGCTGTTGAATATCATGAAAAGTTTGTAGAGCACCACGTGCCGGGATCCTCTTTCCATTATCCCGGGCCTTATGGGCGAGACGCAGAAATGTTCTTTTCGCTCTACTTTGCCATGACCGGAGTGCACGCATTGCACATGGTCATTGGCGTCGGAATGTTGGGGGTGCTCATAGCAATGGCGAGTCGCGGGCGGTTCACTCCCGAATATCATCATCCGATCGAACTGTCGGGTCTTTACTGGCATTTTGTCGACATCATTTGGATTTTTCTCTATCCGTTGCTTTATCTGATTGGTCGTCATCTGAAATGAAAGGTCGAAAATATGTCTGAGAAAATCGTGCCGATTTCCACATACGCGAGCGTCTTTGCGGCGCTGCTGGCACTGACGGGCACCACCTGTGGGATCGCTTTTCTCGATCTGGGGCCCCTCAATACGATTATGGCCATGACCATCGCCGTCATCAAAGCCCTGCTGGTGGCGCTGGTTTTCATGCATCTGCGCTATAGCCGCCGCCTGACGCAGGTGGTTGTCGCAGCCGGGTTATTCTGGCTGGCGATCCTGATTGCGCTGACCCTAGGCGACTATTTCACGCGCGCCTGGTCGGCGACGCCGCCAGGATAGGCCGGGAATCTGGCGCGGGAGTACCACAACCGGCCCGTAGAGACGCGCTGATAGTTTTTCAATTATTAAATTGGAGTTGTACCCTGCTCAGGATTGTTCCGTAGAGAAAGACTGAACCACGGGGAACACTGGGGACACGGGGACCAGAAGCGACCGCTCACTTGCCCTATGATGTTACTGATAGAAGAACCTTATCTCCCCGTGTCCCCAGTGTTCCCCGTGGTTTAATTTTTTTGAGACGACGCGAAGCGCCATTCGAGGATTGATTCCAACCTAATTATTGAAAAACCATTGGCGCGTCTCTACAAGCGGATTGCCATTTGCAGGAGAAAAAGGTGTAAAGTAAACGCGATGGAGCTCCCGTGTATGTTGGAATCTTTCTTTGTTCCCGGGTTGGCGCATGCCAGTTACTTGATCGCGGACGGTGAAGAGGCGGGTGTTATTGACCCCAAAAGGGATGTCGATGACTACATCGCCATCGCGGCGCGCAATGGGTTGCGGATTACCGCGGTGCTGGAAACGCATCCGCACGCTGATTTCGTCTCCGGGCACGTGGAACTTGCAAGGCGCACCGGTGCAAAGATTTATATTGCACGGCGGGCCCCAGCCCGGTACGAGCGAACCCTTCTGGATGACGGCGATACTATCCGCTTGGGCGGACTGGAAATTGCTGCCCTGGATACGCCGGGACATTCTCCCGATTCCATGAGTTTCTTGCTGCGCCGGCAGGGAAGCCCGATCGCGGTTTTTACGGGAGATACTCTCTTTGTGGGTGACGTAGGGAGGCCGGATCTAAGGGATGCCGATCAGGAGCCGTCGGCTCTTGCCGAAGCGCTTTACCACTCGTTATTTGAAAAGCTGCTCGCGCTTGGCGACGAAGTGCGTGTCTATCCTGCGCACCGGGCCGGGTCCCTTTGCGGAAGGAATATTTCTCAGGAGCCTTTCACCACCATCGGCCGGGAACGACTCTTCAACTGGGCCCTTCAGATCAAGGATCGCGCCCGTTTCGTTCAGGAAATGATTTCCAACTTGCCGGACCGGCCCGCCTATTTTGCGAATGATGTCCGGATCAATCTGGCGGGAGCTCCCGGGCTCGACGAACTGCCGAATCCGGTTCCCCTGACCGAAGTTCAGCTCAAGGCGGCGATGAAGCAGGGAAGCACGGTAGTCGTCGATACACGGAATGCGCTGAATTTTGGGGCGGGTCATTTGCATGGAAGTCTCAATGTTGGACTGAACAGCGCGCTGTTTTCCACCTGGGTCGGTTTCCTGTTGCCCTTTAATGTCCCGATTGCTCTGGTTGTGGATACGGATGAGGATCTCAGGAAGGCTCGCTTGGAATTAGCTCGCATCGGATACGATCGGGTAGAGAGTTTTATCCGCGCCGATACGCTGGTTGACAAGATACAGACTTCCCAATTGAGCGTTTGTGACGTGCGATCGTTTCTTCAGGACGGCGATCCGGTTCAGTTAATCGACGTGCGCACGCCGGGCGAGTGGAACGCCCACCACATTGAAGGCGCGATCAATATCCCGCTCCCTACTCTGCCGCAGCGCCTTTCCGAGCTTCCTTCCGGAAAATCCCTCGCGATTATCTGTGGAAGTGGGTACCGCAGCAGCATTGCCTGCAGCCTGCTGGCGGCCCGCGGCTATCGCCGAGTGCAGAATGTAATGGGAGGAATGAGCGCCTTTGACGGAACGAAGTGTCCCGACTGGGTTCCGGCAGACCTCGTTTTTGGCTGAGTTACGGAACCGTTTAGATTTGGGATTGCAGATTTCGGATTGCGGATTTTCCCGAATCGGAACGGGAATATGGATTTGGGATTTCGGCTTGTGGCGTAATGTCTATCGGGCCAATCTTCTTCTTTCGAATTCCGCGTTCCGCATTTGGACTGAATCTGCAATCCGAAATCCGCAATCCGCAATAGGGTCACTGCAACTGTGATGATCCTGCAGCTTCGGCGCGTGGAGGAACTTGTTGTGGAACCATGCCGAAGAATTGGAGGAACTGAATGGTTCTTTGTGCGGGGCCAATCAGGCGGATTTGACAGTTGCCGAACTGACAATTCGTCCAGCTGAAGTCGCCGCCGCTGTAAACGAGCACCGAATTACTCATGGAGCAGTTTTCGAAATGATGTCCGTCCATTTGGACGACGGAACCGGCAATATTCTGGTTTGAAATGACCTGCATGCTTCCCCTCCAAAGCGGTATGCAGCGAAAGCATAGCCACGAATTCCACTAATTTCACGGAAATTGTGGGAATGTTGTCCGGAGTCAGTTGTCAGTTGTCGGTGGTCCGTTGTCAATTGTAACTTATGCGCTGTCGGTCGTAGCTCCGTGTTTCTTAACCTTGTTTTCTTAAAACCCACGATCCGTATTCCGCAATCGGCAGTTCTCCTGACAACGGACCACTGACAACGGACTACTACGGACCACTGACAACCGCATTTTCTTGAACTAGCCTGATGCCATGAATCCTACAGATCCATGTCAAAATCACCTTGCTGAAACAGGAGGACGCTATGTGGAAAGAATTTAGGGAATTCGTCATGCGCGGCAACGTTATCGATTTGGCTGTCGGGATTGTCATCGGAGCAGCCTTTGGAAAAATCATCACTTCGCTCGTGGAAGATGTGTTGATGCCGCCTGTTGGACTCGCTTTGGGGAAAGTTGATTTTGCCAACCTGTTCATCAGCCTCACCGGACAGACCTTCCCTTCGCTGGCGGCGGCAAAGGCGGCGGGCGCGCCCACGATCAACTACGGGGTGTTTCTAAATACAGTGCTCAATTTCGTAATTGTCGCATTTGTTATTTTTCTCCTGATCCGGCAGGTGAATCGAGCAAGGCGCGAGAAACCGCTTGAGACTAAAACGTGTCCCTTTTGTGCGTCCAATATACCGATCAAGGCGACACGCTGCCCTCATTGCACTTCGGAATTGAAAACGGCATGAAAATGTCGAAAGTCGAATGTTGAATGCCGAAGTTCGAATGTCGAATGTCGAATGTCAAACGTCGAAGGTCAGTCCACCCGTTTGACTGGCTTTATTCATGGCAAACTTCGTGACGATGAGCTGACTGAGCCGCGCGCGTTAGCAAGCGGACTCTGTGTGGCACTTTTCCGGCGCTCTCATAGCATGGAGGACTCTGTTGCAATTGGCGATGAAGTCCGAGCCGCCAAGACTTGACACGATTTTTCTGTTAATGTTCCATTAGAAATTTCAAACTCAAAATTGAACACTCGACCTTCGACCTTCGACCTTCGATCTTCGACATTTGACACCCGATCTTCGACCTTCGACTTGTTCTTAGTCAGTTTCCTGGTTCTTTTTTTCGAGTTGGCCTGCATCCGTTGGTTCGGCAGCATGGTTGTTTTTCTCACCTTTTTCACAAACCTTGTGCTAATGGCCTCGTTTCTGGGGATGACGGTCGGCTGCCTGGCTGCGCGGGCGCGAAGCTTTATGTACGCGACGATTCCTTTGACGTTGCTGGCGACTGCTCTTGCCTGGATGGCGCTGGGTGTTTACACCAGTTACAGCAAGGTAACCATTGATGTCGGACGGCAGGATTCACCGCAGCAAATTTTTTTCGGGACCGAGTATCGCGCCATCAATCCCGGCCAGATTGTGATTCCGATCGAGGTGCTTGCCGGAGTTTTCTTCGTGTTGATTGCGCTTGTCTTTGTGGGTTTAGGGCAGGTGATGGGACGCGCATTTCAATCCATCCCTGATCACCTGAAGGCCTACACGGCCAATATCGCAGGAAGCCTGCTTGGCATTGTTTTCTTTAGCGCTGTCGCTTACCTGCGCACGTCACCTTTTGTCTGGTTTCTGATAAGCATGGCGCTTTGTCTCTATTTTGCGACGGCGAAATCGCGTCACTATGCGCCCGCGCTTTCCGAACAAGGAATCAAACCGGCCGCAGCCGCCCGAAATATTCAGGTTGTCGCTGCCGTCGGTGTATTGGCAATTGCAGGATTTACCGGGTGGGGTTTTGGCGTCAAGGGACAGACCCTGTGGTCGCCCTACTATAAGATCGTCTATCAGCCGGAGACGGGCGACATCGATACCAACAATATCGCTCACCAGAGAATGGTGCCGATCTCTCAGGAAGGCCCCGCCTATGTGCTGCCGTATTTACTCAACCGTGATTCCGGAGGCAAGCCTTTTGAGGATGTGCTGATCATTGGCGCCGGTTCGGGCAATGACGTAGCAAGCGCTCTTGCCCACGGGGCCCAGCATGTCGATGCAGTCGAAATCGATCCAGTTCTCTACGGGATCGGTCAAACCAATCATCCGGATCGCCCCTACAGCGATGCGCGAGTCGCGGTTTATCTTGATGATGGGCGCAGTTTCGTCAACAAGAATCCAAGAAAATACGATCTTATTATTTATGCGCTGGTTGATTCTTTGGTACTCCACTCCGGATATTCCAGCCTGAGATTAGAAAGCTTTCTTTTTACAGAACAGGCATTCCGGGAGATAAAGGCCCGGCTGAAGCCCGGCGGGATTTTCGCCATGTATAACTATTATCGCCAGGGATGGGTGGTCGCGCGGCTCTACAAGATGGCGGAACAGGTCTTCGGATCAAGACCGCTTGTCATTTCAATGCCGTACCAGGAAACAATCGCCCCTCAGGACAGCCAGAAAAACCACATCACTTTTTTGATGATAGGCAATACCGATGCAATCGCCGGCGCGCTGCGCGAAAAAGAGTCTTTCTGGGTAAATTCCACTCCACTTTCTAACGAATCGATAAACGCGTTCAGACCCAAACCGCCTCTCTTGGAGAGGTCTGCCAATGCCCTGAGCGGAGAGGGGAAAGCGAACCAGATCAAACAGTGGAGGAAAATCGGAGCAGCACGTGTCGACACCGCCGGCATAGACCTGGTTCCCACCGACGACTGGCCATTTCTCTACTTAAAGAATCACGCGATACCGAAGCTGAACATACGCGGCATGCTGACAGTTGCGGGGCTATCGGCACTGATTCTCTTGGCCTTCGCGCCTGTCCGGAGGATTCATCCTAACTGGCAGGTTTTTTTTCTGGGTGCGGGATTCATGCTGCTCGAGACCAAAGGGGTCGTGCACATGGCTCTTCTTTTTGGCGCGACCTGGATGGTCAACTCGATAGTCTTGTTTGCAATTCTGGTGATGATTCTGCTGAGCAATTTCTGGGTGCTTTGGCTGAGGCCTCGAATCCTGTGGCCCTATTACGCGTTGCTGATTACAGCTTTGGCCGCCAACACGCTTGTACCGATGGACCAGTTCCTGTCGTGGTCGGTTGCCGGTCGTGCCATCACCTCTTGCACGCTGGTGTATGTGCCGCTTTTTTTTGCCGGCGTAATATTTGCCACCGTCTTTCGGGACAGCTTGCAGCCGGATGTCGATTTTGGAGCTAACATCGCCGGAGCGGTTGTGGGAGGGCTGTGCGAATATTTTTCGATGGTGCTTGGGTTCCAATATTTGTTGCTGGTAGCGCTGGGGTTTTATCTTCTGTCGGCGATATTTGGCCGCAAATGGACGCGGATGATGGGATAGGGCGAAATGGAACAGTCCCTAATTGATGACGAAAAGGGGTTGGGGGCTAGGGCCTGGGGGCTAGGGGCTGGGGGACTACAAGGACTGGTGATTCCCTATTGAATATCTCTGCTCCGATTGCCGATTCGTGGCCCCCCCAACCCC
>DASYPF010000379.1:0-8460 GCA_036006905.1 Acidobacteriota bacterium | reverse complement strand
ACCACGGACAACGGACATTTCAAGCATTCGCGGCAAAATCATTGCTATAGTTAACAGCCGTGATGAAACAAGGAATTTTCCGATTGTTTCTTTTTGCCGGTTGCATTTTTTGTGGCGCATGTCAGGCGGCTCCGGAGGCGGAGCTAGAGGCGGCTCAAAAACAGATCGAAGCTGCGCGCAAAGCAGAAGCAGATCAGTTTGCGCCCGAATTGTTGCGCAGCGCCGAGGATCTTTTATCCGATGCGTCTTTGAAAATTTCAGAAAAAAGCTACCGGGAGGCGCGCATTCTCGCCAACCAGGCACGCGCCAAAGCAGAAGAAGCAGAGAAGGCGGCTTCTGAAAGACAGGCTGCCGAGAGAGAGGCAGCCAACAAATTTCAGGCGCAGGCAGAACGCCAATTGACAGATCTGAAAACTCACATCGATGCGCTTACGCCCGATCGAGTGGCAACGCGGGCAAAGCTGCAACAGAGAGCTACCGAATTAGGGACTCTGCTGCAGCTTTATAAAGGAAAAATAGGCGAACGGCGCTTCGCTGAAGCGCGCAACATGGAAGGCGCCTTGAGGAAGAATCTTCAGCAGCTAAATGCCACTGTTGAAACTGAGCTAAAACCAGAGCAGTCTCGGGGAGACAAACCGGCGAAGAAGCCGGACTTATAGTTTCGAGTTACGAATTTGGAATTTCGAAGTTGTCCGTGGTCCGTTGTCCGTGGTCCGTTGTGGCTTGGTCTGTTGTCTGTGGTCGCAGCCTCTTGGCGGTCAATTGGTTTTTTCTTCCGTTGCTTCTAGCGACAGACCACTAACCGCGGACAGCGGACAACGGACCCTTCGACAGTCTAATAACTATGCAGGCGGAAAGTTTGGTGATTGAGGCGAAGAGCGTCTTTACTCCATTTCAGGAGATTACCGACGCGGTCGTTGAAGTAAAGGGGAAGCAGATTTCTTGGGTCGGTGCGGCTTCAGAGTACCAAAAAAAACCGCGCGGACGGATCGAGGCTCACAAGGTAGCTCCCGGGTTTATAGATATGCAAGTCAACGGCGCCGGCGGCATCGATGCGGCTGCCGAGGAAGAAGATGGGCTGAACCGCATTTCATGCATACTGGCGCGATTTGGAGTGACCGCTTTTCTACCTACAGTCATTACCGCTCCCGAAAGCGATTTGATTCGATCGCTGCGTTCTGTGTCCCGGTCACTGGAAAAACCGGTCGAGGGGGCCGCGCCGTTGGGAATTCACCTGGAGGGACCTTTCATCAATCCGACGAAGCGCGGAGCCCACCCTCTTAATGCAATTAAGATTCCGAAGTTGACACTCTTTAGGAAGTTCGAAGAAGCGGCGAATGGGAGAATCGTCTATCTGACGCTGGCTCCCGAACTTCCCGGCAGTCTGAAGCTGGCAAATAGCGCGCAAGACAGGCTCCCGATTATTTCCATGGGACATTCCGACGCGACATACGACCAGGCTCTGGAGGGCTTGAGAAACGGTTTCAATTACGCCACGCACACCTTCAATGCCATGCATGATTTTCACCACCGTGAACCGGGCCTGGTAGGATTGATCCTGAAAGAATCTTCGCTGCGTGCCAGCATCATCGCCGACGGAACTCATGTTCACCCGTCGATGGTGGAAATCTTTTTGCGAGCGAAAGGCCCCACCCGTGCAGTGCTGACCACCGACTCGATCAGTGCAGCCGGCATGCCTGATGGCGAGCACCGTCTGGGAACTTTGACGGTCTTTGTGAAGGACGGAATCTGCCGCAACCCGGAGGGGCGGCTTGCAGGCAGCTCGCTCACCATGGATGCTGCAGTACGCAATTGTGTTGAATGGACCGGAATGCCATGGACTGAAATACTGCCGATGGCGGCGTACAATTCGGCTGCAGCTTTGGGTATCGGCAGTCGCAAGGGAAAGATCGCAAAGGGAGCGGATGCTGATCTGGTGCTCCTGGATGAGAAGTGGGAAGTGGAGCGGACGATTGTTGCTGGGCGAATAGTGTATGAGCGGAGTTAGCAGGTTGTCCGTTGTCATTAGTCTGTCGTCCGTTGTCCGTCGTCCGTGGTCAGTTGTCCGCGATGGTGGTCCGTGGCCACTAGTCAGTTGTCTGTTGTCCACAGCACCCACAGAGCCGCGACCGGAAGGGAGCGGCGCGCCGATGTAAGTCGTCGTCTGTTGCGGGACTACGTTGGCGGTTTGACTTACATCGGCGCGCCGCTCCCTTCCGGTTGCGGCTCTGTGGGTACCGGTTAACATACATTGCAAAAGAATGCCCCTCAAAAAACCCATCTATCTAATATCCCCGATGCGGACGCCGATCGGCAAGTTCGGAGGCGCGCTTGCGTCTTTGAGTGCCGCCGACTTGGGAGTCGCCGCGGTGAAGGGAGTTCTCCATGCCGCCGAGCTTGATCCAAAAGAAGTCGACGAACTGATTTTTGGAAACGCTCGCCAGGCAGGAGTGGGGCCGAACGTGGCTCGCCAGATTTCTCATCGCAGCGGAATCCCTGATACCGTCTCAGCCCACACCGTCAATAAAGCATGCGGCTCAGGATTACAGGCAATTGTAAACGCGGCTCAGATTATCCAGCTTGATGAAGCTTCTCGCGTTATCGCTGGCGGAACCGAAAGTATGTCGAACACTCCTTATCTGCTCGCCAGGGCGCGCTGGGGTTATCGCATGGGAAATGCTCCGCTGATCGACGGCATGTATCAGGATGGATTCCTCTGCCCGTTATGCGGCCAATTGATGGGAGAGACCGCGGACAACCTGGCAAAGCAGTACGTGGTCAGCCGCGCCGAGCAAGATCAGTACGCTGTGGACAGCCAGCAACGGTCTCAACGCGCGCGTGAACAGGGATGGTTTGCCTCTGAGATCGTTTCGGTGCAGGTCAGCAACAAGAAAAATCAAATTTGCCTTGTCGAGCATGATGAGCATCCCCGCGATAATGTCGCTATCGCGGATCTTCAAAAGTTGACTCCTGTTTTTCAAAAAGATGGCACGGTGCATCCAGGCAACTCTTCGGGGATTACCGACGGTGCAGCTGCTGTGCTGGTAGCTGGCGAAGAGACTTTTCGACACATTCAACGGTTTCCCTCTGCTCGCATACTGGATTACGCGACGGCGGGCGTTAATCCCGCCATCATGGGCATTGGACCTGTACCCGCCGTCAAGAAACTGCTGGGACGGTCGGGAATGACGGTCGGAGAGATTGATTTGATTGAGTTGAACGAAGCCTTTGCGGCTCAAGTGCTGGCTTGCGCGCGAGAGCTACAGCTGGATCTTGAAAGAATCAATGTCAATGGCGGCGCGATTTCTTTGGGACATCCCATCGGTTGCAGCGGCGCGCGCATTGTCGTAACGCTGATGCACGAAATGCACCGCCGCAAGGCCCGCTATGGAATCGCCACGCTTTGCATCAGCGGGGGAATGGGAATGGCGATGCTGCTGGAAAATGTGGCGCTTTAGAAGTACGAATGACGCATTTCGAATGACGAACGGACTAACCTGGATTATTCATAAATTTTCGCTGAAACGCTTTAACGCAAAGGCGCAAAGACGCTAAGGTCGCAGAGTCGGTGAGGGCGACTATATGTGCCCACCCTGTCGGTGGAACTTGGCATGTTTGGTCCCAGGTGGGCACATATAGTCGCCCTCACCCGCTTTGCGTCTTTGCGCCTTCGCGCCTTTGCGTTAGGTCTTTCACTGCAGATTTGTGAAAAATCCGGGCTAATAGCCAAATTGTCATTTATGATTCGAACTTCGTCATTCGTACTTCGAACTTCGTCATTCGTACTTCCCGGCGCCCGTATCAAACCCGGGTCGGCAAAAGTTTCTCGCTTGCGGAAAAGCTTCTTCCGTCTTGCGCAGCAATCGGTCCAAATGAACCAGCATGGAAAGGATACTGCCGGCGTCGTCTGCCAACGAGTTGCGAAGCTTCAGCCACGCTCCCTGTGAACGCTCGATTCCAATCAGTGCCACCTTGGCTGAACCATTGGACTGGTCCTGGAGCAGTCCGGCCAGTTCCTCGTTTTCCTGTTTATCCTCTAAATCGAAATCAGCTCTGCGGCTGGCTCGCCTCAGCTTCACAAAGATTTGGTGTTGATACCAGCGAACGACTGCAACAGCGTCGGTGATGCTGTCAAATTCGGATTGAAGGCTCGCTTTGGCGAGGCCGATTTCCTGTCCACAATTCAAGTCGACTTCTTTCTTCTGGAACAATGAGTCATGCGAATCAAACCAGTCATTGACCATCTGTCCGTAATGGCGCGCCAGGCGGATGGCGTCGGCCTGTCGATCTTGCCCTGGATCGGGAAAATCTGAAGTTTGAGGTTCCCTGGTGGAAACGCCCCACTGATTGCCGGCCCGACGGGGGTTCTCTGCTGTTTCTGTTGGTCCATCCAACTCGGACAGATCCAGGCCTTGTTCCTTTGCCAGATCAATGATCAATTCCTGAGCGAGTTGGAAAGCCGACTCGATCTGCTTCCAGAAAGCGTCGCTGTTAACGTCCTGCGGCGTAGTGCCGCCTCCCAACGACTGCTCCATGGCATAGGTAAGACAACGAGAAGTGAGCGGACAACGCTCGCACCACCGGTCACAGTAGTTATAAATCCCTTCGATAAATCTTGGATCCTCAGCCATCTTCAAGAGTTCATTCTTTGTCATTTGTTTGTCCTTTAGAAATAAGCTATCAGCTCTCAGCTGTCAGCTCTCAGGTCTCAGGCCTCTGCTATCACTTGCTATCAGCTCCTAGCCGTCAGCTATCAGCCAGCTAGTTTCTGTCGCAAAACCCCGCCACCGTCAGAGCCCGGAGCGTAAGCGACGGGTCCCGCCAAAGTAACAACGTCTGCCAGACGAAGGTTTGGATCACTGACTTGTTCTGGCAGGTCCCGTCGCTGACGCTCCGGGCTCTGACGCTGCCTGTTTCGCAACAACTGGGTAGCTGTCAGTTCCCTCAGGAATCAGCTCCTAGACATCATTTTCGGCTCCTGGCTGATAGCTGATAGCTGACAGCTGATCGCCGATGGCTGATAGCTGCCCGCTAAGAGCTGCCAGCCATACATAACCGACCGGCTTTAGAATTTGCGAAACTTTTTTTGTTGAGCTGAGTTTTCCACAACAACAGCCATATTTGCACTTGTTAAGAGCTGATAGCTGAGAGCTGATAGCTGAGAGTTGAGGTCGCATTTGCCATGAGGAACTTGCGTCCAGCAAGCGGTCACGCGAGAATGAGCAGCGTTATGGATCATCTTCTTGCCTGGCGCAAAGAGTTTCCCATTCTGGAAAAAAGCGTCTACATGATCAACAATTCTCTGGGCGCTATGCCGCGCAGCGTGCACAACAGCCTAAGCGAATATGCGGACGTGTGGGCTACTCGTGGCATCCGCGCATGGGAAGAGGGCTGGTGGGAGATGCCGGTTGCCATTGGAGATTTAATCGGCAAGATTATCGGTGCTGGAGCCGGCGAAGTTTCCATGCATCAGAATGTTACCATTGCGGAGGCAATCGTCTTCTCGTCGCTTTCGGTTTCTCCAACGCGCAATAGAATCGTTTACTCTGAATTGAATTTTCCGTCTGTCCGTTATTTCTATCAGGCGCAGCAGGATGTCGAAGTTCAGGTGGTCCCTTGCCCGGATGGAGTTACGGTGCCGCTTGACGACATGCTAGCTGCCATCGATGAGAGAACCCTGGTCGTTCCCATTTCGCATGTAATTTTTAAGAGCTCGTTTATTCAGGACGCCGCATCCATTATCAAGAAGGCTCACTCTGTCGGAGCTCTGGTGATACTTGATACTTACCAGTCGTGCGGAGCCGTCCCCTTCAACGTTAAAGAACTGGATGTAGATTTCGTCATCGGAGGTTCGGTCAAGTGGTTGTGCGGAGGTCCGGGAGTCGCTTATCTCTATGTCCGGCCGGATTTACGCGACCGATTAGAGCCGCGGCTGACCGGTTGGATGGCGCATGAGCATCCATTCGACTTTGCGCCTCGCATGGAATACACCCGCTCGGCCTTTCGATTCCTGAACGGAACTCCCAACATTCCCGGGTTATACGCGGCGCGATGCGGTTACGAAATCATCGCCGCCGTTGGGGTGGAGCACATTCGCCAAAAATCGCTGCAGATGACGGAGCGAATCTTTGATCTCGCGGATGAATTTCAGTTTCCGGTCAATACGCCGCGGTTCGCCGAAGAGCGGGGCGGGCACGTCACGGTAAACCCTCCGGAAGCCCGGCGCGTGTGTGACGAATTGTTACAGAGAAATTTCATTGTGGATTATCGGCCCGGAGCCGGCATCCGCGTGGCTCCGCATTTTTACAACACTATGGATGAAGTCGAGCACCTGATGGCGGAAATGAAAGCGATTGTGTACACGGGAGCGCGGCGGTAGAGAGCAGGAGGCGAGAGGCAGAAGGCAGGGAAAGCGGCATTCGTCATTCGTCATTTGTCATTTGTCATTCGTACTGAGTAGCTCTTTATCGGTCGAGCCCAAGTATTTCGCCATTTGCTGCCAGGCCCAATAAAATGGTACTAATGACAAATGACGAATGACAAATGACGAGTGACGCTTTCCCTGCCTCCAGACTTCCTGCCCGGCTGCCGATACTAAAAAGTGAGTCCATGAAAATCTACGACATCTCGCCACTGCTTCATCCCGGGATTGCTGTGTGGCCCGGCGACACTCCGTTTTCGAGAACGGAGCTGATGCGATTGTCGGATGGAGAATCGATCAATCTTTCAAGTGTGACACTCAGCCTGCACACCGGAGCCCATGCTGACGCGCCATCTCACTTCTTGTCTGGCGGGACGCCGATCGATCAGGTCGACCTGCATCTGTACGTCGGACCGGCAAGGATAGTGACGCTACATGTGGCTCAATGCGTTGACGCAGAAGATCTACAGGAAATTCTGCGCAGCAAGCCGGAAAGATTGTTAATCCGCGTTAACCCGAATATCGATCCTGACTATTTTCCTGAAAAGTGCGTTCATCTTTCACCGCGGGCAGCAACCAGAATTGGAATGGCCGGAGTGAAGTTGATCGGCACGGATGCGCCTTCTGTGGATCCTGTCGACAGCAAAGATTTGCCCGCGCATCATGCTTTGGCCCGGTATGGAACGGCTATTCTGGAGAATTTGAATTTGCGACAGGTCCCGGATGGAGATTATGAACTAATCGCGCTTCCGCTAAAGATCGCCGGTGGGGATGCCTCGCCGGTGAGAGCGATCTTGAGAGAAATGGAGTAAAAGTAGCTATCAGCCGTCAGCTATCAGCTGTCAGCCATAAGCTGATGCCTGTCAAAGCGCCGTACTAGCGAATAGCCAAGAGCCGAAAGCTGAGAGCAGAGAGCTGATACCCTGATAGCTGATGGCTGATAGCTGACGGCTGACAGCTCATGGCTGATAGCTAGCTGATTACTTACCAATGCCAGTCATCGACATTCACGTTCACATCAATCCATGGCGCATGATGAAGCCGGCGGCATTGGAGACCTTCCGCATGGGCAAGGACTTTGATCGCCTGCAAGCATGCATGGATGACCCCACGGCATTCTTGCGCTATCTCGATTCGCAGGAAGTCGAGCGCGCCGGGTTGATCAACTATGTCAGCGAGTTGATGGGTTTTACGCCCGAGACAAACGAGTTTGTCAGCAATTATTGCCGGGCAGATCCCCAACGGCTCATAGCCTTTGGTTCCGTGCATCCGGTCACTTGTCCCGATGTAGAAAAAGAAATGCGCCGGCTGCTGGAGCAGTTGCGCATTCGGGCGATTAAGATCCACCCGGTGCACCAGGAGTTCTCACCCAACGCTTATCGTGACGGCCTGAAAGGCCTGGCTACCATTTACCGTATTTGCGAGCAGGAGGGAGTGCCGGTAATGATTCATACCGGTACCAGTATCTTCCCCGGTGCTCGCAACATTTACGCCGATCCCTTGCCTTGTGACGATGTGGCGGTTGATTTCCCGAACTTAAAATTGATTCTCGCGCACGGGGGTAGACCGATCTGGATGCAGACGGCCTTCTTTCTGCTGCGGCGCCATCGCAATGTCTGGCTCGATATATCCGGAATTCCGCCACAATCGCTCTTGGAGTATTTCCCCAGATTCAAAGTGATCGCAAGTAAAGCGATGTTTGGGACCGACTGGCCCAGTCCTGGAGTGCCGGATATTTCCGAAAACATCCGGCGGTTGCGCGCCCTGTCTTTTACATCGGAAATTGAGCGCAAGATTCTGTTTGAAAACGCCGCTTCGTTATTTGTAGAGTGAGAATGTGAGTTGGCGCGTCCGCAGGTCATCAAGTCGTAACGATGCACGGGGCTGGGGGCTAGGGGTTGGGGGCTGGGGACCAATTATCGGCAAGCAGCTTTTTTTCAACAGATTTCTTGCGAAGGAACTTTCTCAACTATTCGAAATTTCCTGGCAAACACAATGAGAACCAAACCATACCCCCACCCCCCCCCCCCCCCCCCCCC
>DASYPF010000378.1:0-4661 GCA_036006905.1 Acidobacteriota bacterium | reverse complement strand
GAACTTCAAGAGTAGGTAGATTTTCGGAAGATAGAGGCCGGCAACGAGCAGCAGAATCCAGATCCACGGTTTGCGCACGCATAAATATAGCCACGAAATCGCGGTAAGGCAAAGAGTCACCGCCGAGGCATTGAACTCTGTCTGACCGCGTGTGACAATATAGCCGATTGGCGGAGCGTAGAATGCGGGAATTTAGGCGGCATTGGTTGAAGGCAGGTTATAATGGCCACTCTGTACTCTGCAACAGAAGAATTGGTACCACTTATAGGGACACGGATAACACACAAATCACGGGATTTGCGAATGTCTTTTCGGGCACTCTGAGACACAGTTGGCCTGGCAATAAATGAACGGTTCCCTGAAAATAAACTCGTGAGTCCGTGTTTTCCGCGTTTTTTGTGTTCTAATAAACGGTACCAAATTTTCTGTTACAATGTACCCACTAGTTTCTGTCGACAAACTCGCAAACTGAAGATTGGGCATTTTCGGCTTAGATCTGACACCACCACGGGGCTTGCCCCCGTGGAGTGATGATTGACAACTAAGAGCAGCCCGATCCGTTGCTGGTTCGCCACCACGGGGACAAGCCCCGTGGTGGCGGGAGAGGTAAATTGCTGCAGTTTAGTTCCCAATCATGGCCCCATGGGGGCAAGCCCCATGGTGGTCAGTGCTGCGAAGCAGTGCCAGTTGCGAGTTTCGCGACAGAAACTAGCTAATTAACTGAAAACCAACGATGTTGAAGCTATCCGAGCAGCCGTATTTCGTCCAGGTTGAGATCAGCAGCGTGTGTAACCTTAGTTGCACCATGTGTCCGCTGACGCTGGGGGAAACTCTTTCCAGCAGACGGGTCGGCCATATGCCGGTGGAACTGCACAATAAGCTGTTCCTGCTGGCCAAAAAGATCGGCCATGTACTTTTTGCTGGATATGGAGAACCGCTCCTGACCCCCGGCTTTCTAGAACTTTTAGAGCAGCTTGACGCCATGGGTGTGAACACCAGTTTTTCCACTAATGCCACGATGGTGAGCGCTCCGATAGCGGAGAGATTGGCCCGGATTGGAAATCTTCAGAATATCAATATCTCCATTGACTCGCCCGACCCAGAGATTTACAGCCGAATTAGGGGAGGACCTTTGGAAGCAGCCTTGGATGGGCTGCGGAATCTGACGGCGGCGTTCGCAGGCAGGAAACTGGCCTCAGGTAAAACGCTCCTCTCTGTGTCCAGCGTGGCCATGAGGGAGAACCTGGAAAGCCTGACAGCCCTGCCTGCGATCCTGAACTCACTGGGCATCAACGTCTACGTTCTCCAACCCCTCACCGAGTGGGCTCCCGAACTCTCTTCCGCTCAACTTACAAATCTTGAGTCTCCTCTGCCTTGCTTTGAAACGCTTCAGCGCCTTTGCGAGGATATGGAAATTGGCCTGTATTTCGACGAACGGCTGAGGATGGAAGTGGAGAATCCAAAGGAAGCGATCAAGCGCTACTACGGAGGAATCCCCCAATCTCAGTTCCAGACCAAGCAATGTATGCTCCCGTGGGAATTTCCCTTTGTTGACAAAAACGGGCTGGTCTTTCCCTGCTGCAACGCCACATCAGATCCAGCCGCTGTCATGGGCGACCTGAAAGTGCAGAGCTTTGATGAAGTGTGGCAGGGGGAGAGTTTCAAACGATTTAGGACTAATCTGCTTGATGGACGCCGTCTCAATCCCATATGCAGCGGCTGCAAAGTCGCGCCGACAGGGACTCATCTGCTGCAGCAATATTCGGCGCAGATCTTGTGGGATCAATCCCGTTTGAGCGGGGTGCCGCCTCTGCGACTGGCGGTTCGCAACACCGGGGTTGTGCCCTGGACACCCGGCACGCGCCTGACAATTGGAACCTCCCAAAAGCGGGACCGCATATCCCGTTTCTATCATCCCACCTGGATCAACCTGAAGAGAGTCGCGGCTTTGTCCGAGACACTAGTGGAACCGGGTCAGGTTGGGACGTTCCAGTTTGAACTCAGCTCTGTAGAAGAGCCCCTGACGGAAGTATTTCAGTTGGTAGTGGCAGAACTTGTCTGGCTGCCTGACACCTCGTTTGCTTTAAAGTCGGAGGATCTACGTCTGACAGCGAATGCCGCCCGGACCCAAAAGAGCGAAGAGAACGCCCGGCCTGCGGCAGAAGACCTGTTCTCGGCAGAGATTCTTTTCGGCCAGTCCGGCTTTGTCGGCCATGGCAGGTTGAATCTTGTGGTCCGAAACACTTCCAGGGTCACCTGGGGTGCGGGCAATGTCCGGGTTGGAACCGCCGAGCCGCACGATCGCGACTCGCGGTTATTTTTTGCTGGCTGGCTCAGTGCCAACCGAGTCTGCACATTTGCTGAGGATCTGGTGCATCCAGGCGAAACGGCAACATTTGTCATGCGTCTGGCAGCGCCGGGTCCAACTTCTGAATGCTTTCAGTTGCTGGTGGACGGGTTATGCTGGCTCGAGAACACGAAATTTCAGGTGGTCAACAGCGGTCGGGGGATGGTGATCTTGCCTTCGGGGCCTGTGGCGGGAGCGGCTCGCGGTCCGGGACGAGAAAATCAAACCGGCCGGCCTGAGATGATTTGAATCAGTCCTTCCCATTCAGGGATATCATTCCCGGCCCATGACCCGCTTGGGACGAGAGTTTCTTTTGGGGCCATCGGCCCGTTAGGCGCTTGGCTACCGCTTTAAGAAGCACTGTGGCGTAACCCATCCCTTGGCGAGAGAAGACGAATTTCGATTCGCCTTGAATGCGACGGCCCTGGCGTCCTTTTAACTCACAGATCCGACCGCCCGACAGCCAGGTCTTTAACGTGATTTCAGGAGAGATCTCGAATCCTTGGGATTCAAGCTGAAGGCTGCGGACATAATTGAGATCAAAACCACGAAACGCGTAGGTGATGTCGGTCAGCCGCACGCCCACCCATAGACGGCACAGCAGGCGGAACCAGAACTGGTAGAAACGATAAAGCGTCGGAATGTTGGCATGGTCTCCAGGATCTATATAACGGGACAAAAGCACCAAGTTGTATCCATGATTGACGATCTGATCTCGAAAGTCAGGAATAGCCGCCAGAGGATCGACCAGGTCTCCCATGACAACGACCCCGACCTTCCCGCGCGCCTGATCAATTCCAAAACGAATGCCGCGGCCAATGCCCCGCGGCAGGCCCTTGTGCAATGCTCGGACACGTTTGTTGCCATCCGACAAAATAAACGCCTCGCGAAACGTGTAATCGTCGCTGCAATCATCGACGATCAGTATCTCCGCCGAAAGGTTGTGATAGTCGATCAATGCAGTCAATTTATCGACCAGAATCGGTATATTCTGTTCCTCGTTCAGGCACGGGACGATAATTGAGATCTCAGGGTCCACAGCTCTCCTCTCTCGGATCATTCACAAACATTCACTACATAGCACAGCCCGGCCGTAGGCCGCGACCAAAAGCGTCATTAGTCATTGGTCATCAGTCATCAGTCATCGGTCAACCGCTGGAAAAATTGCCGAGCAAAGGTTTTTGGGTGTTGCTTAGGCTCGAAGAGCCGTCAGTGAGTAGCCCCGTCCGTAAGGGCGGGGTTTATGGCAAATAAAAATTTGGATTGAGGTCCGAAGGACCGGCACATGAGTGTCGCTCCTTCGGAGCTCTGATGGTTTTTATTGCGTCAAAATCCCCGCCCTTACGGACGGGGCTACTCACTGACGCCTCTTCGAGGCTAAAACCATCGCGGCTAATCATGACTCCCTTTGGTTACGGCCTACGGCCGCGCCAGGTAGCATGTTGGCAACTTCTTGCTTTTGCAGCAAGATTTTTCACCGATGACCGATGACCGATGACCAATGACTGATGACCGATGACCGATGACCAATTACGCTTTTGGTTGCCTACGGCCGCTCTAGGCCTTTGTGGTGAATGTTTGTGAATAATCCGCGTTAACAGCGCCCTTGTGGACAATGGTGTCGCCATAGACCTGCCGCATCCACTCGATCGTCCGCGGAACGCCCTCTTCCAAAGTAACCCTGGGATTGTGCTTGAAAGCGAGGCGTGCTTTGTCGATGTTAGGCCTCTTGTGTTGAACGTTGTGAACGTCCTTGGGGAGGTAGGTGACGCCGGAGTCATCCAGGCCGAGATAATCCAGAACGATGGCACTGAGATCCTCAACGCTTCTAAACTCTTCTCCTCCGATGTTGTACACTTCGCCGGGCACGAAATTATCAACTACGTTCGCAAGCGTTGGTATGAAATCATCGATGTACATAAAGACTCGCCAGTAATCCTTGTAAATTGTGTACGCCATGTCATGCAGGGCGCGATAACAGAACAGGCACACAACACTTCGATAGTGATGATATCGCTCTCCCGGTCCGTAAGCATTGAAGAAGCGCAGCCGGACGCATTCATTGCCGTAGCGCCTCTCGAAATTCATTATTTGAACTTCATTTACCCATTTTGTTACGGCGTAATCGTTTTGCTGGATTACGGATTCTTGGATCGGAATGTCCTCGGAAAGGACGTCTCGATGCCTGTCGCCGTAAATCTCCGACGAGCTGGCAAAGATAAGGCGAAAACGTTTCCTGCGCTGCCATTCCAAAATATGACGGGTGCCGATCACGTTTGTTTGCCACAAGGTGTCGTAGTATTCCTCCCCGTTC
>DASYPF010000377.1:0-8763 GCA_036006905.1 Acidobacteriota bacterium | reverse complement strand
AGACCATCTGGGCAAAATCGCGGTACGACTCGCCGCTTCCCGTCGTGGTGACGCGGTGGAACTGGCGGACCAGCGCCGGATTGTAAGCGTGATACTCACCATCGCGCCGGTAACTATGAAATCCCGGATGCTCCAGCGATTTGCTGTCCTCCGAGAATGCCGCGGCGTGACGCTCCAGCGTGCGGCTGGCAATATCCCTTAAGGTAGCGCCATCGAGTAAAGCAGGTGTATCCGGGAAGAAGCGGCCTGTGAGCCAGGAATCCAACCCCAGGATTTCAAATAGCTGGCCGCCGCAGTAGCCGCTCAACGTAGAAACTCCCATTTTTGAGAAAATCTTCAGGAGGCCCTGTTCCAGTGCATGCTGATACAGCGATTCTGCATGGGCCCGAGTCACAAGAGAATCGTCGCCCGCGATCAAGGAGGCGGTCCGGAAAGCCAGATAAGGGGAAACGGCTGCAGCTCCATAAGCGAGCAGCGTAGCCACCTGGTGCGAATCGCGCGCCTCGCCTGTTTCGACAATCAGGCTGGTCTGCAGCCTGAGACCTTGCTCGATCAGAGCATGATGCACCGCGGATGTAGCCAGCAGCGGAGGGATGGGTGCTAGATTATGGTCTGTGTCCCGATCCGACAGAACTACGATTACGGCCCCTTCCTGGACGGCCTGGCAAGCTTCGGCGGCGATACGGTCCAATTCTTCCTGCAGCGAATTTGCTTCCAAATGGGCGGCGAACAAAATTGGAATGGTAGCCGCGCGAAAATCAGGCAGCCGGAGCAGGATGTCCAACTCGCTCTGCCGCAGCACGGGCGATGGCAAGGAGAGCAGTCTCGTGTCAAGAGCGCCTTCCTCCAGAAAATTTCCCCGAGCGCCCAATACAGTCTTCAGAGACATGACCGAATACTCGCGCAGAGAATCCATTGGCGGATTGGTGACCTGGGCGAACCGCTGGCGAAAATAGTCGGGAAGCAGGCGGTTGCGGCCTGATAAGACCGCAGGAGGCGTGTCGTCGCCCATGGAACCCACCGCTTCTTTGCCTTCTTCGGCCATGGGGCTGAGGATTAGCTCAATTTCTTCGCGCGTGTAACCAAACAGTTTCTGCAGGCGCAAAAGTTCTTCGGACGCCGAGACGTCGGCGCGCAAGGCTGGGGATGGAGACGCGGCAGTGTGGGTTTGGCGTAGAGACGCGGCATGCCGTGTCTCTATCTTGATTTCCGCAGCGGATTGGTAGTCGTCTACGTGCTTTAGCTTGTGCTTGATCCAAAAGCGGTACGGATGCTGCGTGGCTAACTGGTGCTGGACGCTGGTGCTGTTTTGGATTGTTCCATTAACTGTGTCCACCATGACCATCTCGCCCGGACCTAGGCGTCCGCGCTGCGCGATTTCCTCATCGGGAAGACCAAAGATCCCTGCCTCGGATCCCAGGAAGAATCGGTCATCGGTAGTTCTCACAAATCGCGACGGACGAAAACCATTACGGTCCAGCAGCGCGCCTATCCGACGGCCATCGGAAAACGCGATCGCTGCAGGACCGTCCCAAGGCTCGCTGAAGCAGGACTGGAATTCGTAAAAAGCGCGCACTTCGCGCGACATATGCTGATCATTTTCCCAAGCCGGAGGGATCAACCGAGACAGCGCGTGGGGAAGTGAAAATCCAAAATGCCGCAGCAATTCAGCCGCTTCATCCAGACTCTGTGAGTCGCTGCCCGTTCCTTTTATCACCTTGCCCGCGCGCTGCAGTCCGGGCAGGCAGGTTGGATCGGCCTGCCGAGCATGCATCCAGAGCCGATTGCCGGTGATGGTATTGATTTCGCCGTTATGCGCCAGCACATGAAAAGGCTGGGCCAGCTCCCATCGTGGGAAAGTATTAGTGCTGAAGCGCTGGTGAAAAATCATCAGCGCGGTCTCAAAGTCAGGGTGTCGCAGGTCCGGGTAGTAGCAGGGCAACTGCTCGGGAAACAGCAGGCCTTTGTAAACCAAAGTGGTCGCGGATAAAGAAACAACCGAGAAGCCCTCAATCTCCAACTGTGAAATTTGCTGTTCCATGCGCAGCCGAGCCAGATAAAGCTGTCGTTCTCCACCTTCCTGCCCGTATTGGGCGGCCGCAAATAATTGCCAGCATTCCGGCGCCGAAGCTCTCAGATCGGCACTCAAAACTTCTGGCTGTACCGGCATGCGCCGCCAAAGGACCGGCTTCCAGCCGAAATTCTTAAGTGTGTCCTCAATGATTGGCCTCAGTGACTCAGCGGCATCTGGGGGAAAGAAAAAGACTCCGGCCGCTTTGAGACCGTCGCTGCCGAGAAAACCGGCGGGCAGATCCGGCAGGAACAATTTCCAGGGGATCTGAGACAGAATTCCCGCCCCGTCGGCAGTGGCGTTAACGGCCGCGCCTCGATGCGTGAGCCGCATCAAAGCCGCCAGTCCTCGCTCCACCAACTCGTGACTTCGCCGGCCGCGAATGTCGGCAAGAAAGCCGACACCGCAAGCATCGTGTTCCAGCTCAGGCCGATAAAGTGGAAAAGTCTTGTCCATTTCCAATGTGGGATTGCTCCGCATCCTTGACAGACTGATGGGTCTGTCCCCATCTGCCCGGTAAACCCATGGGAGTCTGCCTCTTATCCTCGAAAAGCAAATATAAGTAAAATAGAACTTAGAGATTGCATTGATCTAAATCCGGAATGTATATTCTTAGGGGGTTTTTAGGGCCGCAAATGAACGCGAATGAACGCGGATTTATTTGCGGCCCTAAAAACCCCAAGCATATATGGATTTAAGGCAACTGGAAATTCTCAAAGCCATCGTGGAAGCCGGTTCGTTTACCGGGGCGGGAGAAAAGCTGCATGTCTCGCAGTCGGCCATCAGCCGCCAAATCCTGCTGTTGGAGGACGAACTCAACGAACCGATATTTCTGCGCGTCGGCCGGAAAATCCGGATTACTCCGGCCGGCGAAGTGCTGTTACAACTGAGCCACCGGGTTTTCCAGGACTTCAAGGAAACCGTGGCAGTGATTGGTGAAAGCAAGGAGTCACTGACAGGGACGCTCCGGTTAGTGGG
Source organism: Acidobacteriota bacterium (assembly GCA_036006905.1). GTDB lineage: Bacteria > Acidobacteriota > UBA6911 > JACQSX01 > JACQSX01 > DASXTB01. Next base: position 5,714 of record DASYPF010000377.1, on the reverse strand, counting down.
TGGAATGACGGTTTGCCTTTACGTTTTCCCGACGCTGCTCAAGGAGTTTCGCCGGATGCATCCCAACGTGGAAATTAACCTTACTGCCGGAAGCAGCGAGAAGTTCATCGAAAAAATCCGCGCTGGTATCGTCGACCTGGGTCTGCTGACATTGCCCATCGACGAGCCCGACTTGGTGACGCTCCCCGTCCTGAAAGAAGAGCTTCTGCTGGTGACCCATAAGCGGCATCCATTGTCGCGGCGAAAAAAAATCGCGCCCCAGGATTTGGTACGCCAACATTTCGTGCTGTTCGAGATCGGTTCTAACACGCGGCGCGTGCTCGACGAGTTTTTCGTGCGTGAGAGCATCAAGCCGCTGATTGTAATGGACACCGAAAACGTCGAGATCATCAAGGCCATGATCCGCGCTGATCTTGGCATCACCATCATCCCTTATCAGGCGGTGGCGCGCGAAGTGCGCAGCGGGCAATTTTTTTGCTCACGGATCGTTGGGCCCCATCTGATGCGGGAGACCGGCTGGGTTTATCTGCGATCAAACCGTGTGCCCAGGGTAGTTCAGGAAATGCTGCTGGCGTTTGAAAGGATCCTGCCGCGTTTGCGTCTGTCACCTCCGGGAAGGAAGTCGGGTACAGACGTGCACTCATAGTGCGGTTCCCAGCCTTCGACTGTCAGAAGGTGTGAAAAAATACTGAGCCGCGCGCGTAAGCAAGCGGACTCTCGTCGGAGGGTCCGCTCCCTAACGGTCGCGGCTCGGATTTTTTGACAGCTTCTCAGCTCTCAGCGGACTTCGTTGGAAGGGAGTGACAAAATGCCCCAATCTTTCAGACAATAGTACCTATCAGCCATCTTGAATGAGTGGAGGGACCGACTATGCGATCTTCTAGAAGGATCATCCCAGTGTTCTTTTTCATGATAATTATTCCTCTGTTTTCGCAGAACAGCCAGGATGTTCAGGCTTTATTGAAGAAGGTAAGCGATACCTACAAAAACTTGAAGTCCTATCACTTCGAAGGCACGACCACGATGGAAATGAAATCGGAGGGGCTGCAGCAGAAGATGGAGATGCCGATGGTGATAGCTGCGGCAAAGCCCGGAAAGACCAGACTGGAAATAAAGAATCCGATGGCAGGTATGCTTCGAGTGTCCGACGGAGAAACCACCTGGGTGTATATCCCGCGGCTGAAACAGTTCACCAAAAAGGCCGCTGCCACTGTGGAAACGGCCGGTGGAGAAAGCGAGAAGACAGGCCTGGACGCGGCTCTCGTTGGAAGCCCACTGGCCCAGTTTGAGCAGTTGGCGGACAAAGCAAAAGGCGCGAAGATGCTTCGTGAGGAAACCACGGAAATAGACGGCAAAAAGATGGATTGCTACGTCGTTGAGCTGCCGCGGGAGTTGCCGAAGAACCTGCCGGTACAAATGGAGTCCTCCCCGAAGACTCTCTGGATCGACAAGGCGCGCTATCTAGTCGTCAAGGAGAGTTTCAGCGGAAAGATGAGTTCTCCGATGGGTGAGATGCAGATGTTCACGATGACGGTTTACAACATGACGAAAACAAACGAGCCAATCTCGGAGACACTTTTCACCTTCGCGCCGCCGAAGGGAGCAAAGGAGGTCGCAGAATTGAGCTTCCCGGGAGTGACCAGTCTTGCCGGAAACGAAGCGGGTGATTTCACTTTGAAAGATCTTGAAGGAAGAGAGTTCAATCTGAAGAATCTACGGGGCAAGGTAGTGCTCCTGAGTTTCTGGGCTACCTGGTGCGGACCTTGTAGACTGGAACTGCCTCAAATGGAAAAACTGCATCAGGAATTCAAGAGTAAAGGGTTGGTTGTCCTTGGGGTTAACGACGAAGAAAGTGAAATTGCACGAGAGTTCGTGAAGAGTAACAACTACAGTTTTCCCACTCTGTCGGACACAAAACGTGACGTTGCGAGGCTTTACAAGATCAGCGCGATTCCAACGCTTATCGTTGTCGACCGGGAGGGGAAAATCTCAACTCATTTCGTCGGCGTGCGCAGCGAGCAAGACGTTCGGGCGGCGGTCAAGAAGGCCGGCATCGAATAGCGGAACAGCATGACTGGCCAGGCATGACGAAAACAGATGGATGCAATCCATCCATTCTATTTTCCTTTTCCAAGTGGCCAAGGGTATCCTCTCGCCCTATAGGTTGAATGAGGGCATTGCACACGAAATATGCTCGGGCTCCAGGAAAGAATAACCAAGATGCTGAGAGCTGACAGCTAAAAACCATGGGCATTGGCAACGAAAGAGTCATCACCATTACGTTAAGCGAAGCCGATTGGCGGGCGTTCCTGGACATCCATCCACAGCCAGTCGCCTGGCTGAAGCAAAAAATCCAGGAGCAGTTGCAGCAAACAGAGCGCGCGACCGAATCGGAGCGCAAGACCCGCCAGTCGAGCGCTTCCATTTAGCTTGGCTAGCCGGACATTTTGAGGTATAAGTCTTACCTCCAAGGGGAGCTTTAGAGTCCTCTACTGAGACAGAGCAAATGATGAGTTACGCCACGACTACCACGACTCGAATCTTGGTCCCGATGACGGCGACGATGCGCCGCGGGACGGTGGGCCGGGGTGCAGGCGTCGCTCCGACTTAAAGAGCACAGGTTCTATACCTTGCCGCCCACCAGACAAAAGCTGGTGGGCTTTTTTTTTGGGCAAAACCTGGTGGAAAGAAGCCACCGCGAAGCAGGAATTCGGACCGTTAGTTTGTAGACGCACATTATGTCTTTTGGAAAAATGACTTGTCGTCGGAGGCCCCAAGGGCCGCCATTAGGTAGGCCCGCCCGTAAGGGCGGGATCAGTTTTTTAGAAGAAGGCAGAGCGCCGAAGGCGCGGCATAAGATATTGGCAATACTTGGTGGAGAAGAGCGAATCGTCGTTGGCTCAATGTCGCGCCTTCGGCGCCCTGATTCTATATTCTTCCTATTCCCGGCCTCACGGCCGGGCCTACCTAATGACGGCCCTTCGGGCCTGGCACTCAATCCGTCTTCGGTTTCTGACACTAGGCGTGGGAACTTATGAAAGAGAAGCCCTCCAAAGTGGCCATCGCCGGCTTTGGCACGGTAGGCCGTTCCGTCGCAAAGATTTTATGCCAGGATCGGCCTGCCCAGTTGCGCCTGACGCACATTTGCAATCGCGGCGTCGAGCGCAAGAAAGTGCCCTGGGTGTCCGAAGATGTTCGTTGGACCGAGGATATCGGCGATGTGCTGCATTCGGATGTCGACATCTTGGTCGAGCTGATCGGAGGCTTGAATCCGGCAGAAGACTGGATTCGCCGTGCTCTGGCGGCCGGGAAATCAGTAGTCACCGCGAATAAGCAGCTGATTGCCTGCTGCGGCCTGGAGTTGATGCAACTGGCGCATGAAAATGGCCGGCAGCTCCGATTTGAAGCGTCCGTGGCTGGCGGAATTCCCGTGATTTCGGGATTGAGAGAAGGGCTCGCAGGCGATCGTCTGCTCCGCGTGTCGGGCATTCTAAACGGGACTTGCAACTACATCCTGACGCGCATGGAGTCGGCCGAGCTGCCGTTTTCTGTTGCTCTCAACGAGGCACAGGATCTGGGATTTGCCGAAGCCGATCCGACAGACGATATCGAGGGCTTTGACGCGCGCTCCAAGCTGGCAATTCTGGCCAGCGTGGGATTGCGGTGTCAGATCCGTCCTACCGATATCACTTGCCGATCCATTAAGGTGATTGAAGCGATAGATTTCGTGTACGCGCGGCGGCTCGGTTCCACCGTCCGGCAGTTATCGCGTGCCGAAAAAAGCCGCAGCGGCGGACGAACGGTTTTCGCATCGGTTCAACCGGCTCTCGTCCCGATTGCTTCACCATTGGCGCGTGTGCAGGGGAGCCAAAACCTGGTGATGGCCACCGGCGAGTTTGGAGGCGAGACTGTTTTCTCCGGCCATGGAGCGGGTGGAGATCCGACAGCGGTTGCGGTAGTATCGGATTTGATTTCCCTGGCTGAAAACCGACAAAGCCAGCTGAATCATTTTCCGACAGCGGAAGCTCCACACCAGGTGATCGGCGAGTTTAATTCACCGCATTATGTCCGTTTCACGGTGGCGGATCGTCCCGGCATCATAGCGGCGATCGCTTCCATTCTGGCCAATTACCAAATCAATATAGATGCGGTTCTGCAGGAGCGCGGTTCTGACAAGTCTAAGCTTCCTTTTGTGGTAACGCTGGAGGAATGCAACACATCGGTGTTGGAAAGCGCCCTGAGAGATATCGAGAAATTGGATTTTCATGTTCAGCCGCTGGTCAGTTTACCAATGCTGGGTTGAATGTCGCGGGCGGGATTATTTGTAAAGGATCCGAGCAGTCGGGTTTTGGGCAACGCGCCGGCAAGAACGCGGACCACTGAGAGAAGCAGCATGTACCTGCAATGCAGCAACAGCCAATGTTTGGCTCGACTGGATATGGATGATAGATCCGTGACGTGTGCGCGTTGCGGAGAATTGTTGGAGATTGGGTATGAGCCGCTGAGGATCGATCCCCGGGGCTTGAAGAAAACATGGTGGCAGCGACGCAGTTCCCGCGACCCGTTAGATCTGAGCGGAGTCTGGAGATTTCGGGAATTTCTCCCTGAACTGTATCGCCGCGACACGGTAGTTACGCTGCAGGAAGGGAACACGCCGCTGCTTAAAGCCGGAGGGAGCGCGGCCTATACAGGTTTGCTGAACCTCTGGTTCAAACATCTGGGTTGGAATCCCACCGGTTCGTTTAAAGACGGCGGTATGACGGTAGGGATGACACAGGCGCGGCGCCTCCGAGTGGACCACGTTGCCTGTGCTTCAACCGGCAACACCGCCGCTTCTATGTCTGCATATGCGGCGCGCGCAGGCATACCGGCGCGGGTCTATTTGCCAAAGGGTGGAATCTCTGCAGCAAAACTGGCGCAGTCGCTTGATTATGGCGCCAAGATTGTGGAGTTGAATGGGAACTTCGACAACGCGCTGGAAGAAATGCTGCGGACCGCCGGACCGGAAACTTACTTTTTGAATTCCATTAATCCGTTTAGGATCGAAGGCCAGAAAATCGTTGTCATCGAACTGATGGAGCAATTGGATTGGAAACCGCCCGATTACATTGTCGTTCCCGGAGGGAATTTGGGAAATGCATCTGCCTTTGGCAAAGCGCTGCAGGAATTGACAGCCAACGGCTTGATTGAAAAGATTCCACGGCTGGTCATTGTCCAGGCCGAGGGTGCCAACCCCCTGGTGCGTGCTTGGCAGGAGGGGGGAGAGAGCTTGACGGTAATTCCCGAACCGGCGACTGCGGCTACCGCCATCCGTATCGGAAACCCTCGTTCTTGGAAAAAGGCAGTGCGCGCGCTTCGTTTCACCGACGGTTTCTGCCTGGATGTGAGCGAGTCGGAGATCGCCGAAGCGAAGACTGTCATCGGCAAAGATGGGATCGGCTGCGAGCCGGCCTCCGCGACCACGCTGGCGGGCCTGCGTAAACTGGTAAGCCGGGGAACGGTAGACGAGGCAGCGACGGCCGTCGCCGTTCTCACGGGCCATGTTTTGAAAGATCCCGATTACGTTGTTCAATCGTTGGAGAAAGGGAAAGTTCCGAGTCTCGGGTTTCGGATGGCGAAATGAGCGGGTTCCGGGTTTCGGGTTCAAGGTTCCGGGTTCTGGGTTCCGGGTTCTGGGTTCCGGGTTCTGGGTTTCCCATTCCAACTGAGGGGCC
>DASYPF010000376.1:0-5527 GCA_036006905.1 Acidobacteriota bacterium | reverse complement strand
GGCTGAGGTGTTCAATATTATAGGAGAAGTAGAAGGTAGGAATATTTTAATCGTGGATGACATGGTTGACACTTGCGGGACGCTGATAAAGTCGACTGAGGCTCTGAAAGAACACGGCGCCAAGAGAGTCTATGCCAGTGCCACGCATGCGGTGCTGTCCGGCCCGGCCATCCGATTGATTCAGGACAATGACGTGGAGCAAGTGATCGTCACAAACACGATCCAACTGGATGGAGCCAAGTGCATCCCCAAGATCAAAGTGTTAAGCGTCGCCCCCCTTCTGGCCGAGGCGATTCGATCGATTCATGAGGAGACGTCAGTCAGTAAACTTTTTGTCTAAGCCGCGCGCGTGGCCGGGATAATTCACAAATGCTCACCACAGAGGCACAGAGAACACAAAGGCTACACAGAGAGCGCGGTTGAAGCTTGAAGCGTGAAGACTGAAATATGTTCGAATCACGATACAGTTTCGATGAGTCTTCACGCTTCAAGTTTCAACCGCGTTCTTTGTGCTATCTTTGTGTTCTCTGTGCCTCTGTGGTGAGCATTTGTGAATTATCCGCGCCAGCGCGGATTCTGAAGGAGTTTTGAAATATGGCAACTCAGTTTGAAATACCAGCAGAAGAGCGCAGCCTGGTGGGCAAGAACAATGCCGGACGTCTCAGGCGCCAAGGGATGATTCCGGCCGTTATTTACGGGCAGGGCAAGGAAGCGCGGTCGGTGAGCATCGATCCTAAAAAGATCAGTGAAATCCTGCATTCGGAGCGCGGCCACAACAGTATTTTCAAAGTCATTGTGGGTAACAGCGCGCCGCTCAACGTGATGATCAAGAGCTACCAGCTCGATCCAGTCAAGGGACGTCTGTTGCACGCCGATCTCTTGACTATCGCGATGGACAAGAAAATGAAATTCAGAGTTCCCATCGAGGTAGTGGGCGAAGCAGCGGGCGTGAAGAACGATGGCGGTATCATGGATGTCATCAAGCGTGAAATTGAAGTGGAATGCTTTCCTGGGGATGTTCCTGACAACATCAAGGTCAGCGTCGAGCACCTCAACATTAACGACCACGTCCGCGTGGCGGAAATTGTGTACGACCAATCGAAATTCCAGATTCTGGAAGACCCGGATCAGACGGTACTGACGGTACTGCCGCCGCGCGCTGAGGAAGAGATTGCGCCTCCGGTCGTCACCGAAGAAGCGGTTCCTGCCGAACCGGAAGTGATCAAGAAAGGCAAGGTTGAGGAAGCGGCAGAAGGCGAAGAGCCTGTGCCTGCTCCGGCTAAGGAAAAAGAGAAAGATAAAGAGAAGAAGTAAGCTCCTCTATCGAGTCGCAGGTCGCAAAAAGTCGCAAGTCACAGGCCGAAGGTCCAAAGTCCAAGGTCGAAGGTCGAAGATCAGAATTCCAGAAGACTTCGCAGCATGACCGCAATAAAACCAAACTCCGATTCGATTCTTGACTTTCGACCTTCGACTTTCGACCTGCGAGTTTGGACTTTCGACCTTGGATCTTCGACTTTCGATCTTCGATTGCGACTTATCTGTCTGATTCGTATTGATTGAAGGCACTCATAGGTTTGGGAAATCCTGAAAGCCGTTACGCGCGCAACCGCCACAATATCGGTTTTTTAATTGTCGACGAGATCGCCCGAGCCGTGGGAGCAGCGCTGGAGGATGTGTCGCAATACTCCCGATTTTGTCGTATCTCTTTGTGCGGCGCTGACACCCTTCTGGTCAAGCCACAGACTTACATGAATCACAGCGGCTTGGCGGTGCGCGAGTTGCTGGAACGCTGGGATATGATGGCGGCGGACCTGCTGGTGGTATGTGACGATCTGAATTTGCCACTGGGGAAAATTCGGCTGCGCGCCGGCGGCAGCGCGGGCGGACACAATGGGATGAAATCCATCATCTCAGAAATCGGAACAGATCAATTCCCTCGCCTGCGTTTTGGGATCGGGCCGGCGTGTGGGGTAAATGTAGCGGATTTTGTTCTTTCCGATTTTGCAGCCGTTGAACTCCTCGTCGTGGAGCGCGCTGTGGAGCGCTCGGTAAAGGCGATTCGCAGCCTGTGGGAAAACGGCATCGCCAAAACCATGTCGTTGTTCAATCAGGAACCGGAAATTGGAAAATCAATTGCGAATGTCGAATGCGGAATGTCGAATGCGGATCGTCATTCGTAATTCGTCATTCGTCATTCGTCATTCGACATTCGCCACTGCCGGGCCAGTATCGTACTGAAAGCATATCTGAAGGCCAATGGTATCCCCAGCCGATTCCGCAGTGAGCCTGGCGGTCCAAACTGTTTCAATGCTATGGGCGATTCCTTTCACCCTGATGCTGCTGTCTATTGCCGTCTTTCCCCTGGCGCTCCCAGGCTGGTGGGAGCGAAATCTGAATAAATTTTGGATCGCTCTTGTGCTGGGAATGCCGGTGCTGATTTATTACCTGAAGCGAAACCCACCGGTGATTTTCAGCACCGGCGAAGAATTCATCTCGTTCATCATTCTATTGGCCTCGCTCTACATCGTGGCCGGAGGAATCCTGCTCACCGGAGATCTGCAGGCCACTCCTCAAACCAACGTTGCGATGCTGGCTATGGGAACCATGCTGGCTTCGCTGATCGGCACCACCGGCGCATCACTGCTCATGATCCGAGCGGTGCTGAAAACCAACAGCGAACGGGTGCATCGTGTGCACACTATCGTTTTTTTTATTTTTTTAGTATCTAACATCGGTGGCGCTCTGACACCGCTCGGGGATCCTCCATTATTCGTGGGATATCTGGAGGGAGTCCCTTTTCACTGGACGCTTCGCCTGTTTCCGGAATGGGCGGCCGTCTCGGCGGGACTGCTGTTGCTCTACTTTATTTGGGATACCGTCATGTACAGCCGCGAGCCGATCGCCGCCCTGGAACTCGATCGATTGCGGGTGCAGCCGCTTCGCTTGGCGGGAAAATACAACTTCCTGTTTCTCCTGGCGATTGTGCTGTCGGTGGTTTTTCTCAAGCGTCCCATTCGCGAGACCGCGATGGTTGTTACCTCGGCCCTTTCGCTGATCGTGACTCCACGGGAGCTCCGCCAGGCGCACCGATTTACCTATTATCCGATAATTGAGGTCACGGTGCTTTTCTTTGGAATTTTTTTGACCATGATACCGGCCTTGGAAATAGTGCGGGCCCGGGCCGGATATCTGGGAATCCGTGAGCCGTGGCATTTCTTTTGGGTATCGGGAGGGGTATCGTCTTTTCTGGATAACACGCCCACCTACTTGATGTTTCTCAACCTGGCGCGCGGCCTGGCGATGCCGCGTGAAGTGGCAGGTGTTTCTCACAGCGTGCTTCGCGCCATCAGCCTGGGCGCTGTTTTCATGGGCGCCAACACGTACATTGGGAACGCCCCGAATTTCATGGTCCGCTCGGTCGCCGAAGAAAGCGGATTGAAGATGCCCAGTTTTTTCGGCTACATGCTCTATAGCGCCGCCGTTCTGATTCCGATTTTTGTCGCTGTGACACTGGTTTTCCTTTAGAACTGAGGCGCCAAAACATCATGAGGAAAACTTGCGGTGATTTCGCCAAAAAATCGATCTGCCGACCTTGATGACCGATGGCTGATGACCGATGACTGATCACATTGACTTCTTTTGAACTAACTATGGGGCACATTCCATCTTCGCTGGTGCTAAAAATCTCAGCTTTCTCTTGGTTTGCCATCGGACTTTTCTACCTTATTGATCAGGGAATTCCCCAGATGATTCAGGAATTGCGGACCTTTGCGCCCATTCGATCAAATTTGGAGAAGCGCGATTTGATGTTTCCAGGCTGGGCCGAATGCGTCACGGTTGTCAAAGAAAAGGTGCCAGTGGGGGCAGATTTGCTTTTTGTCAGCAGTGTAGAGGAAGAACGATATGGGTACTTACATGTGCTGCTGGATTATGAAATCTATCCGTTAAGAAATTTGTTCAAGACGGCCTATCTCAGCGGTGAACGGCCTCGTTTTGTGCTGATTTATCTTCAGGCTCCAAAGAACTTTTCTTTTGTTCCTTATCGGACAGTTTATGAGAGTCCCCGGGTCAGGCTTCTGGAGAGAAAATAATGACTTGGGTGGCGATTGCATGGCTGCTCGCGACCGGCGTCGGAATCGCCCACTGCGCCCTGCCACGTGCAAGACTGAGTGAGAAGCTGGCCCTGGCCTTTCCGCTTTCCAGCGGGCTTCATGGCGCCGCAAATTTCATTTTGATGCAGAGCGGGAATGCCCCCGTATACTGGAGCGCGCTTTTTTTCTCGCCATTCCTCCTGTTTGCTCCTAAAGCCCTGCGTTTTGGCGGCATTAATTGGAACCGAAAGGATTGTTGGGCGCTGGCTTTCATTTTTCTGGCGACACTGCAAGTGGCAGTGCATGTACTGATCACTCCAGCATTTGAATGGGATTCTGTTTCCATGTGGTTTCTAAAAGGCAAGGCTCTAACCGCAGAAGGAAGACTGACCTCAGACTTTATGTCGCGCTTTCGAGAGTTGCATGCTGCCTATCCTTTAAATCTGCCGATGATTTATGCCTGGCTGGGAAGGATAAAGGGTTGGTATTCAGAGGATGCTTCCAAGCTCGTAATTTTTATCTACTTTTGCAGCTTGCTTTCCATTCTCTACTGCTTGGCGCGTTTGAAATGGCCGCGCACCGCGTCTCTGGCATTTGTCGCTGGTTACTCCGCTATTCCCTATGCGCTGGTGATCACGTTCAATCGCGATGCAGACATCATTCTGGCAACCTTTATCGCAGCCACCATGCTCTTGTTGATTCGTTACCAGCTCCACCCGGGGTTCGGAACGCTAATCTTGCTCACCGCAGCTACGTTTTTCTGTAGTTGGACGAAGATTGAAGGGATCGCATTCTCGACGCTTCTGCTTCTCCCCTTCGCGGCGATGCTTTTTCTGTTTTCACGGAATCCCATTAGCAAGCGGCTCTTTATCTCGATTTTAATCGGATCGGTGATGGGATTGGCCGTGTTCTGGATCCCGAAGCAAATATTTGGAACGGAAATCTGGCTCGAGCAGGCTGACTTTGCGCATCGTGCCCAGCTTCTCGAGAAAACTCCGGGGATTGCGGGCGTGATGCTGGCCGAGATGGCCAATGTGTGGCATTGGAATTTCGCATGGTTCTTGATTCCACTGCTGTTGTGGAAGGGAAAAGATCTATATCAATTGAAGTTCCTGGTGGGCGGCCAGGTGGCGCTGTACCTTATAGTCTATCTTCTTTCCCCCTACCCATGGAGATGGCACATGAGTACATCGCTCAGCCGGTTGTTGCTGCACGTGCTGCCGACATTGTTCGCATGGACTGTCTTTGCAATTCCCGCCGGTACAGAAGATATGCAAACCGGCGCCGTGCGCGGCGGCTCGCAGCACACCCCATCGTAATTTGTCGGGCAGCTAGTGAGAAAATGATTCGGAATTCCGGAAATTTTGGTATAGTAATCGTTTTTCATATTTAGGACGACGCTCTCTATGACGAGAACTTATGAAGTGGTGTTTATT
>DASYPF010000375.1:0-25920 GCA_036006905.1 Acidobacteriota bacterium | reverse complement strand
GCGCCATCATTCCACATTCTGAATTCTAAATTCCGAAATCCGAAATCCGCAATCCGAAATCCGCAATTAGTTGAGAATGTGGAATTCGGAATGGAATGAGCATGCTGCAGACGACTTACATTGGCGCGCCGCTTCCTTCCGGTCGCGGCTCTGTGGGTGCTACGTTGATCCGGATTGCGCGCCATCATTCCACATTCTGAATTCTAAATTCCGAAATCCGCAATCCGAAATCCGCAATTAGTTGAGAGCCTGCGGAATGTCACTCAGTGCTCAGCATTCCCTGCTCGTCCAACTCCTGACAGGCGATGCAATAGCGAGCCCACGGGACCGCTTCCAGTCTCTTGGCTTCGACGGGCTTGCCACAATTGATGCAGTCGCCAAATGAACCCTCGTCCATTCGTTCCATCGCTTCCTCGATCATCTTCAAAACGAGACGGTCATTGTTAGAACGGCTGAAGACAAATTCCTTGGTGTAGGAACTTGAAGCTTTGTCACCTGAATCCATCGTTTCCACTTCGACGTTGGCTTCACGACCGTAGGCTTCATTGCGCTGCACTGCATTGACCAGGCTGTCCTTCTTCTCTTCCAGTTTTTCTCGAAACTTCTTTAACTTCCTTGCATCCATCTTTTTTATTTGTGGTAGGGATACCCCCGGATAATCGTAAAAGCGCGGTACAACTGCTCCAACAGCAGCACACGCGCCGCTTCGTGACTCCATGTCATCTGCGACAGCGACAATACATGGTCCGCTCGCTCTCGCAAGTCCTCTGCCAAGCCATCCGGTCCTCCCAGGATGAACGTAACAACTCGCGTGCCACGAACTTGAAGTTTTTTCAGCAAGTCAGCGAAAGCCCGAGAACTGAGCTCATCACCCCGCTCGTCGAGCGCAATCAGAGTCGAGCCTGGAGGTACTTTCTTCTCGAGCGATTCGCTTTCCCTGCGTCGTGCCGCCGAAGCGCTGTCCTGCCTGGATTCCTTCACGGCGATCACTTCTACTGGAGTGAACTTCTCAAGCCGCGATAGATAATCTTCCTGAAGGGCCTGCCATCGCTGATCCCGCGTCCGGCCAACCAAGACAAGAACAAGCTTCATTTAAAGCGGTGTATGATAGCACCTGTTTTTCGAAATTCAACTCCATTTTGGGTGTCGGGGGCCAGGCGTCGGGTTCCGGGTTTAAGGTTCCGGGTTCCAGGTTTAAGGTTCCGGGTTCCGGGTTCAAGGTTCGAGTTCTAAGTTGCAAGTTGAGAGTCTGGTTCAAGCTACATTTGATGAGATCGTTGCAGGAAGCATGATTAGCAATTTGCAACTCGAAACGTTTAACTCGGAACCCGGGAAACCCCGGACCCTGAACCCGGGACCCTGAACCCAACACCCGGCGGTGTTAGCTCGACACCCGAACTCGTCTGCCGTCACTCCAAAGCTTTTCCAGGCTGTAAAACTGACGATGCGCGGGAACGAAGATGTGAACCACAAAGCTCATGTAGTCGAGCAGGATCCACTCACCACGGAGGTAGCCTTCCACATGATCGACAGTCAGACCTTTTTCCTTAAGTTGTTCCATCACGGCGTCTGCCATGGCCTGCGTCTGCCGCGCCGTTTGGCCGGTGGCAATGATGAAATAGTCGGTGAAGCTGGAAATCTTTGAAATATCCAGTAGCACCATCTCTGCGCCCTTCTTGTCTTCCAGCGCTTGCCAGGCGGTCTTCAGATCTTCTTCAACGTTTCTCATAGAGCTTGTATTTACGAATATATTGATACACCTCTGCAGTCAGCCATTTCTTCATTTTGGTGGAGCCGACGGGGCGCCGGATCTCAGTGGATGAAATGTTGGGTGCGCCGACATCAATCAAATAACTTCCCTGGCTCCAGGGGGCTTCGCTGCTGTCGTACCACCGCACATGCGCAGCCACGCGCGGATTGACACCGGCTGGAAAACTTCGAGCTCCGGTCTCCGGCCTTGTGACAAAAACCATGTGGAACTCATCGAGTAGCGATTCAAACCGGTGCCATTTGTGGAAATCCCGCAGCACATCGCCTCCAGCGATAAAGTAAAAACGGACCGGCGGGCCGTACCTTCTCCGCAGCGCGCGCAGCGTGTCAAGAGTAAAGGTGGATTCCGCTCTCAATTCGAAGTCACAGATGTGGAATTTCGGTTCCCGTTGCGTCGCAATCGCAAGCATGCCGCAGCGATGCCAGGTCGGAGTAATGCGGACGCGTCTCTTATGCGGTGGGGTGCGCGCGACTAAAAACCAGATCTCGTCAAGACGGAAAGCTTTGCGTACTTCCCGCCCAATGTGGAGATGTCCGATGTGAACTGGATCGAAAGTACCGCCTAAGATTCCTATTCGCAGAGTCTTCAAGCGGCTTGTTGTAGCTTCAGGGCAAACAGGTCCACGAGTTGTTTGACACCTTGTTGAGTAGCTGCGGAAATGGCCACAAATTCCAAACCTTGGCGGCGAGCCAGTGACTCGACCGCATTCAGGCGCTCTCTATTGTGCAGAATATCGACCTTGCTGGCCACGAGAATCTGCGGTTTTTGAGCCAGACCAGGATTAAACAGATGGAGCTCTCGCTGAATGACCTCATAGTCTTCGACCGGATCACGTCCTGATTCGTCGGATACATCAATCAGATGCGCCAGCAACTTAGTGCGTTCCACATGTCTCAAGAATCGATCCCCCAAGCCGCTTCCGCTGTGGGCCCCTTCAATTAATCCCGGGATGTCAGCTACAACAAAATGGCGCTCCTCGTCGTACTCGACCACGCCGAGGTGCGGTGTGAGCGTGGTAAATGGATAATTGGCGATCTTTGGCCGGGCCGCCGAGATTACCGATATCAGGGTTGATTTCCCAACATTTGGAAAGCCGATCAGTCCGATATCGGCCAAGAGCTTCAATTCCAGTCGTAGTGTTTTTTGCTCGCCGGGCAAACCCTCTTCGGCCCGCCTGGGAGCCTGATTGGTGGAGCTTTTAAACGCCGCATTGCCACGCCCGCCTTTACCGGCGCGAGCAATGACGACCTGTTCATCAGGGTGCTGGAAGTCATACAGTAGCCGGTGATCCTCATCATCGAAGATCAGGGTACCTACGGGCACCTGAATGACCAGATCGGCGCCGTCTTTGCCGTGACACAGGCTTCCCATCCCGTGCTGGCCTCGTTCGGCAACAAAGTGCTGGTTGAAACGAAATTTCAGCAGCGTGTTCATCTGGGAATTGCTGCGAACGTGAACGTCGCCACCCTTCCCGCCGTCTCCGCCACTCGGTCCGCCGCGCGGGACAAATTTCTCGCGTCGGAAAGCGATGCAGCCTCTGCCCCCATCACCGGCCTTGACATAGATCTTCGCTGTGTCGATGAACATTAGTTCCATATTAGGACAACCAACGTGGACGGGCAACGGAGGGGGACACGGAGACGCGGAGAGAGGGGGACGCGGGGAAGGGAGACGCGCCGACGCGGGGAGGGGGAGACGGGGGGACGCGGAGACGCGGCGAAGAAACCTGGTTCGCTTTCCTGCGGAATCTTTTCGCAAAAATGCCAACAAGCCAGTTATGTCTCCTGAATCGGATTTAAAAGCGAAAAGAGGGACGACCGGGATGGCTAACATCAGAAGCTATAAAGAGTTGAGGGTGTACCAAGCTGCAATGGACGCAGCTATGCGGATTTTCGAACTTACGAAGACATTTCCAATCGAAGAACGGTTCTCGATGGTTGACCAGATGCGACGCGCATCTCGTTCCGTTTGTACAAACATTTCAGAAGGTTGGCGAAAGAGGCGCTATCCAGCACATTCTCAAGCAAATTTAGCGACGCAGAGACTGAGGCTGAGGAGACGCGGGTGTGGCTTGAGTTTGCATGGCGCTGTAGATACTTGAGCAAGGTTGACGCGGAAGAGCTGGACAGTATTTACGACAAGATTCTTGCGCAGCTCGTTCGGATGATAACTAGTCCAGAGCAATGGCGCATTAGGTAGGCCGCTTTCTTCACAGGAGATCAGCGTCTCGAAGTCTCTTTGCCCCGCGTCGCCGTGTCTCCCTCTCCCCGCGTCGCCGCGTCTCCCTCTCCCCGCGTCGCCGCGTCTCCTCGCCCCGCGTCTCCCTCGCCCCGCGTCGCCTTCTATGCCGAAACCTGTGCTACCTCGATATGGACGAATCGGCCCTTTCGGCCGCGGTCTTGGAATCGGACGACTCCGTCCACTTTGGCAAACAGCGTATCGTCGCTGCCTAAACCGACATTGAAACCCGGCTTGATGGGAGTCCCGCGCTGGCGTACGAGAATGGACCCGCCTGTGACAAATTGCCCGGAAAAACGTTTTACACCCAGCCGTTTTGGCTGGCTGTCACGACCGTTCCTTGAGCTTCCTACACCTTTCTTATGAGCCATAATTCATTACCTCTTCTTCCCCTTCGATCCGCCGCTTTTCGCACGCTTGGATTTTGGCGTGGTTTTCTTCTTAGCCGCGCTCTTCTCTTTGGCAGTCTTTATTTTCACCCTCGCCGAAGCCGCAGATTTCTTTGCAGTTTGTTTCTCTTTCCTTGCCCGTTTGCGCGCCGGTTCCGCTTCGGCTGCAACTTCGACTTTCTTAGGAGGCGCCGCAACTTTCGGTTCCACTTCCTGCGGCCTGTTCTTGCGCTCATCATACAGGCCGAGCTCGTCGATACGGATGCGCGTTAGGTACTGACGATGTCCCCGAGTGCGTCGATACTGCTTGCGTCGCTTCTTCTTGAAAATCAAGACCTTGGGAGCCCGAAAGACACCCAGCACTGTTGCGAAAACATTCGCCTTCTCTACCAATGGCGTTCCAACATTCAAGCTATCCCCGTCTGCCAGCATCAATACTTCCGAGAAAGTGATGCTGTCGCCGGGATTGGCATGCTGTCTCTCCATTTCCACAACGGCGCCTTCGGAAACTTTCAACTGCTTTCCCCCGGCGCGAATCACTGCGTACACGGATAATTCCTCCATCTTCAAAAAACTGTAATTATACGGAACGGGTCCCGGATGGGTCAATCAGCAATTCATTTCGCTCCACAGACACAGCGTGGCAAACCGCAACTGAAAAACTAACCGCGAAGGCGCGAAGAACGCGAAGGTAATCAAATGAAGATCATATGTTCGATATCAGTCAGCCCTCCTCAATTGGATAACTGCGTGATGGATATGCCAACGTCAGAGTTCGGGGTAAACACATAGCCTTCGCGTTCTTCGCGCCTTCGCGGTGAGCTTTTTCAGCATTCTAAGGCCGCACCAACGGCGACACTTGACCCCATCGCCCGGTAAACGCAAATTCTTGCAAAGACTTGCGCGTTCGGGGCCCCGATTCGCGCTCGCGCAACTGGGGCGGCAAGGATTCCGGATCGCCGGGATAACCGATGGCCATGGCCGCTACCGGTTCGTACCGCTCGGGAATACCAAACAGTTCGCGCGCCTTCTCAACGTGAAATCCCGCCATCTGGTGCACCGTTAATCCAAGCGCGGTGGCTTGGATCACCAGGTTTTCAACAGCCAGACCGACATCATGAAAGGCGTGGCGGTTTTCCTTGCCATTTTTTTCAAAGAAAAGTTTGGCGACTGACAGCATCAGCACCGGCGCGTGCTGAGCCCAGGCGATGTTCCCTTCGACCAGGCAACTCAGCAACCGGTCGAATTCCGGCTTGTCTTCCTTGGTAGCAATAATAAAACTCCAGGGTTGCTCGTTGAAACTGGAAGGCGCCCAGCGCACCGCTTCGAGCAGCGTACACAGCTTGTCGGGCTCCACTGTGCGATCTGAAAACGCCCGCGGGCTCCAACGCACCTTCAACAAGTCATGGATCGGATAGTCGGCCTTGGCTGGTTTGTCCATATGAAAAAGAAGTCGCAAGTCGAAGGTCGAAAGTCGAAGGTCCTCATACTAGAGTACTGAGTCTGCACTTCGCGAGTGTTTTCAGCCCGCCTGCGGCGGGCTGAAAACTTTCGACCGACATTACGCCTGCAAAAGCTTCTCAAGATCTGACGAACTACTCACTGGCTCCTGGCAGGCGTAATCCTTGCAGACATAAGCCATTGCCTTGCCACCCACTGCGATCTTTGCTGCAAGCAGCGGAACTCGTTCCGCCAGGCTGGAATCCACAGAGTCGGCAACGGCTAGAATCTTATTCGGTAAAAATTTTTGGCGCACCGGCTGCAGCAGTTTCTTCCGCTGGAGAGCGGGTCCAACCACAGCGATCTCCTGAACAGGACCGAAGAAAAAATCAAGGGCCTGGAGCCAGTAGCCGAAGCCGGACGCGTAGTTGCCAAAAGCTGCGCTCATGTTGCGCAACATTCGCTCTCCGATGCCGCGATATCTGCTCTCGCCCAGCAACTCTGACAGGCGCAACAGATTCAAACAGGTCACTGAATTTCCCGATGGCGTCGCATTGTCAAAATACTCTTTCTGCCGCACCAGCAGTGACTCGTGGTCAGACGACGTAAAATAGAAATCTCCCTTATCCGGATCATAAAACCTTTCCAGTTGGAGATCCATCAACTGGCGTGCTCGGTTCAACCAGACAACTTCGCCGCTCCCTTGATAAGTAGCGATGAGCCCTTCGACAACCATCGCGTAATCTTCTAGATAAGCGTTCAACTTTGCCTTTCCATGCTTCCAGGTGCGGAACAACCGCCCCTGCGCAAACATCTGGGACGTCAGAAACTCGGCGCTGGTGCGAGCAGTCTCCAGAAAGCGGACATCGTCTAGAACGAACGCAGCTTCCGCAAATGCCGTCAGCATCATGCCATTCCAGGCGGCCAGTACTTTCTCATCTCGTCCCGGTTTGACACGCTTTTCGCGTTCCTCGAACAGCTTGCACCGTGCTTGCTTGAAAAACTCCTGGAGCTGCTGGGGTGACATATCTAGATAGCGGGCGTAAGCCTCCGAATCGATGCGATGATGCAGAATGTTCCTGCCTTCGAAATTACCAGACGGCGTGATGTCGAAGTATTCGTTGAAAATCCTCGCCTCTTTCTTACCCAGTACCGCTTCAACCTCTTCGGGAGTCCAAACGAAAAATCTTCCTTCCTCGCCTTCACTGTCTGCGTCCTGCGCAGAATAAAACCCGCCTGTCGGATCCAACATCTCGCGGCGCACATAAGCCAGTGTCTCCTCGACGACCTGCCGGTAGAAAGAATTGCCCGTAACCTGATAAGCCTCCAGATAAACGCGCGCAAGCAGCGCATTGTCGTAAAGCATCTTCTCGAAGTGGGGTACCAGCCATCGCTCGTCTACGGAATAACGATGGAACCCTCCCCCCAGTTGGTCGTAAATCCCACCGCGAGCCATTTCCGTAAGTGTCACGTTAACCATGTCGAGTGCCGCGTCAGACTTCTTTCGCTTGTAATAGCGCAGCAAGAATGCCAGCACCATGGAGCTGGGAAATTTAGGCGCTCCGCCAAAGCCGCCGTGGCGGCTGTCGAATCGTTGCAGCAAACCCCGATAGGACTCGTCAAAGATTTTCTTATCGAGATCTCCCGCGGGGATTTCCAGGCCGGAGGCCTCTTGCAGACTGGCAATGATCTTGTCTCGTTCTCTCTCCAATTCAGCGCGCCGCGTCTTCCAAACGTGAGCCAAATTCTCCAGCAGGCGCGCGAACCCGGGGCGCCCATGCTGATCTTCGGGTGGAAAGTATGTTCCTCCAAAGAAAGGAACCCCGTCCGGACTGAGAAACACTGTCATCGGCCAGCCGCCGCTACCGGTAGTCATTTGCACGAAATTCATGTAAATGGCGTCCAGATCGGGGCGTTCCTCACGATCGACCTTGATGTTGATAAAGTGCTCGTTCATGGAGCGGGCAATTTTTTCATTTTCGAAAGATTCGTGCTCCATGACATGGCACCAGTGGCAGGCGGAATAACCGATGCTTAGCAGGATCGGCTTGTCCTGCTCCTTGGCTGCCTGCAACGCTTCTTTCCCCCAGGGATACCAGTCGACCGGGTTATGAGCGTGCTGCAACAGGTAAGGGCTGGTTTCGTGGATGAGGCGGTTGGTGTAGGCGGCTTGGTTGCTTGGTGGCATGGATGGGCCTGTGGCAGCTTTCAGCTATCAGCTATCAGTATCAGCTATCAGATGCTTCGTTTATTAGTAATAGGTTGCAACTATCATTCTACTCTATTTATTTTTCTTCGAAGCCTATATGTGGGCTGCCGCATAATATAGTACGCGGCGCTGAGAGCTGATCACTGATAACTGATAGCTCGGCTCAGACCTAACATGAAAGAGATTCTCGATTTATTTCACTCCCATGGGGCCCTGATTCTATTCGTTGCCGTTTGGCTGGATAACATGGGAGTGCCGATTCCCAGTTTCCCGTTCCTTCTCGCCGCAGGTGCCCTGGCCACGACCGGGCGCCCTTCGCTAGGGCTGGGATTTATGCTCGCAACCATCGCGGCCCTTTCCGCTGATGTCATTTGGTATTACCTGGGGAAATTCAGCGGGCGAAGGATTCTGCGCTGGATTTGTCTGATTTCTCTCAATCCAGAAAGCTGCGTCAGCAAGACCGAAGAA
Source organism: Acidobacteriota bacterium (assembly GCA_036006905.1). GTDB lineage: Bacteria > Acidobacteriota > UBA6911 > JACQSX01 > JACQSX01 > DASXTB01. The sequence goes on along the minus strand of DASYPF010000375.1, from coordinate 17,405 downwards.
AAGTTCATGCGGTACGGGCTGCGTTCGTTGTTTATTGCCAAGTACGTTCCGGGACTGAATACAATTGCTCCACCGCTTTCCGGTTTGTTGAATATTCCCGTTTGGAAATTCCTGGCCTATGACCTGGTGGGTTGTATGTTTTGGAGTGTCCCCCTGCTGCTGATAGGTTTTCTTTTTTCAAAGCAACTGGGAGGACTCGCTCTTTTTGCGGAACGGTTTGGAAACCTCGCGCTGGTTGTCGTTCTGATCGGAGTGGCGGCCTTTGTCATATTCAAGATATATGAGCGACGAAAGTTCTATCGCCACCTGCGGAGCGTCCGGATTTCGCCGGACGAGCTTCACGCCAAAATCAAAAACGGCGAAAAAATTGCAATCATCGATCTGCGCAGCCCTCTCGCCTTTGACACCGATCCTTTTTCCATACCCAGCTCCATCCGCATTGTTCCCGACGAACTGGAGGTTCGCGTCTCAGAGCTCCCCGCCGGTGTCGAGCTTATCCTTTACTGTACCTGACCCAGCGAAGCGACCAGCGCCAGGATGGCGCGGCGGCTCATGGACAAAGGTTTCACGCTGGTACGTCCTTTGTTAGGAGGCTTTGACGAATGGGTCTCCAAAGGCTTTCCGCTCGTGGAGCGCGATCTAGCCGCAAGAGAAATTAAGAATTAAGAATTAAGAATTAAGAATTAAGAATTGACTACAAATTTCGTCGTATTCAATTCTTAATTCTTAATTCCTCTTGTGGCCAGATCGCGGATGGGCCCTGCGATAGACCGCCTGCAATTGCTCGATGGAGACATGCGTGTACTTCTGCGTGGTCGACAGACTGGCGTGGCCGAGCAGCTCCTGGATGGCACGCAGGTCGGCGCCCGCGTTCAGCAAATGCGTCGCTACAGAATGGCGCAAGGTGTGCGGAGAGATTTTTAACTTCAGCGCCGTTTGACGGACATATTTATCCAGCAGCCGCCCCACCGACCGTGACGTCAAGCGCGTCCCGTTCTTGTTTACAAATAGAGCCTCGGGACACAACCGCCCCGGTGCGATTTGCGAACGGACTTGCAGATAATTTCGGATTGCCAACTCTGCTTTCGTGCCAAACGGGATGACGCGTTCTTTGCGGCCTTTGCCCAGCACGCGCACAAACCGCTCGCTCAAGCGGATGCCGTCCCGATCCAGCGCGGTCAACTCAGACACCCGCATCCCGGTCGCATAGAGCAGCTCCAGAATGGCGCGGTTCCTTGCGGCAAGAGGTGAGTCGCCTTCGGGCGTGGTGACCAGCTGCGCTGCCTCTTCTGGCTGAAGCACGCGCGGAATTCTCCTATCTGCTCTAGGCGTCGAAACGGACTTTGCTGGATTGCTCTCGATGTAGCGCTCCTGATGCAGAAACTTGAAGAAGGAACGCAGCGCGGCAATCTTCCTGCCCAGAGTCGATTTCTTTAGATCTCGAGAGTGTAATGAACCAAGGAAATCCCGAATGGCAATGTGGTCGACTTTCCTAGGATCGATTTCTCTGACCTTCCACTGCGCGCCCAGGAAATCATGCAACTGCTCGAGATCGTTCCGGTAGGCACGCAGCGTCTGAGGAGAATAGCCTCTCTCGCTTTCGAGGTACTTCAGAAAGAGGCGCGTGAGAGCTTTCATCGAAAAAGTCGCAAGTCGAAGGTCGCAAGTCGAAGGTTACCGCCAAGTCGAAGGTCGCACGTCGAAAGTCGAAAGTCAAGAGCCCACAGATTTCGAGTGGATGGGTTGTGAGTGCGCTCCTCGACCTACGACCTGCGACTTGCGACCTGCGACTTGTGACTCTTGATCTGCGACTCCTTAATTAAGAACTCTTCCATCGCCTGGCGCGCCAGTTGGATCTGCCGGGCGCGTCGTTGTTCCTTTTTCCCCTGGAAGTTAATGACTGGGAACAAGCCGAAGTTGATATTCATCGGCTGAAAGTTTACAGGATCAGCCTGAGCGATGTAATTCAGCAGGCACCCAATCGCTGTCTGGCGCGGAAATTCATGGGCCGCCTCGCCGCAAGCCGCGCGCCAGGCGTTCCATCCAGCCGCCAGACCGGTCGCGATCGATTCGACATAACCTTCGACGCCGCAAATCTGGCCCGCAAAATAAACCTCAGGGTGCACTTTTAACCGCAATGCGCCGGTCAACAGCCGAGGAGCGTTGATAAAAGTATTGCGGTGAATTTGACCCAGCCGGACAAACTCAGCGCGCTCCAGTCCGGGAATCATGCGGAAGACCCGCTGTTGCTCTCCATAGCGAAGATGAGTCTGAAATCCGACTATGTTGTAGGCGTCGGCAACCAGATTCTCCTGCCGCAGTTGCACTACCGCATACGGTTCCTTGCCGGTACGGGGGTCGGGCAGCCCTACCGGCTTCATCGGCCCGAACCGCAGGGTATCTGGCCCGCGCCGAGCCAATTCCTCGACGGGAAGGCATGCCTCGAAATACATCGTCTTTTCGAATTCCTTTATGGGAACAGATTCAGCATGAATCACGGCATCATAGAACCGATCGTATTCCGCGCGTGTCATCGGACAATTCACATAGTCGGCAGAGTCAGCGTCAGGGCATTGCTGTCCCATGAGAGACGCGGCATGTCCCGTCTCTACTAATGCGCCACGTCCATAGCGCGACAGCCGGAACACTTTGTCCCAGTCGATGGAGTCGGCTTCGATAATCGGGCTGATGGCATCATAGAAGTAAAGCGCAGCTTCTCCTGTTAGCCCTTGAATAAAACGAGAGAGGCCGGGGGAAGTAAGAGGCCCGGTCGCAATGATCGCCCTTTGCGCTTCAGGAATTTCTGTAACTTCCGATCGTTCGATGCGGATGGAAGGATGGTTCTGCAGCGCCTGCGAAATCGCTTCGCTGAATTTCTCCCGGTCGACGGCAAGAGCCGCGCCCGCCGGCACTCTGACGCGATCGGCAATCGAGATCAACAGGGAACCGCACCGCCGCAGTTCCCATTTCAGTTGGTGAGGCGCGCTCCCGTCGACGTCGGACTTGAACGAATTGCTGCAGACCAACTCTCCTAGGCCATCGGTCTGATGCGCGGGGGTTCGCACTGCCGGGCGCATCTCAAACAAGCGAGCTCGCCCTCCGCGCTGTGCGATTTGCCAAGCAGCCTCCGACCCCGCCAATCCTCCGCCAATGATCCAGATTTCGTTCATTGTCGGATCCTTTGTCTGTTTGTCAGTTGTCCGTGGTCCGTGGTCCGTTGCCCACGATCCGTTTAATTCGGATTATTCACAAACATTCAACACAGAGGCACAGAGGACACGAAGATAGCACAGAGAATAGGGCTGAAGCTTGAAGTATGAAAACCGAAACAGCTAAGGGCAGGATGCAGTCTTGACGAGTCTTCATACTTCAAGCTTCAGCCCCGCTCTCTGTGCTAACTTTGTGCTCTCTGTGCCTTTGTGTTGAACGTTTGTGAATAATCCGCCTTTAATGGGCTTCATCGACCGACATGGATCTCTACCGTTTGCCACCACTGAAACACAGAGCCCCACAACGGACGACTGACAACAGACAACGGACCACGGACAACTGACCACGGACAAAATCAAAAATCCAAATCGTACATCTTCAACTTCTTGTACAAATTGCTCCGCTCCACCTTGATCGCTTCCGCTGTCTTGCTCACGTTTCCTTGATGCTCGATCAGTTTTCGCAGGATAAATTCCTTTTCAAACTGCTCGCGCGCCTGGTGCAGTGAAGCATTCTCATAAGGGTTCCCTGAAAGAGCCGTCGATTCCAGGATGTTTGTCGGGAGCGCATACACGTCAATGCGCGGGCCCGGTATCATGATCACCAGGCGCTCGATCACGTTCTTTAGTTCGCGAATATTTCCCGGCCAGTGATAGCGCTGAAATTTTTCCATCACATCAGGAGTGACCTCCTTGGGAGTTCTTCCATAGCTCGCCGAAAACCGAACTACAAAATGATCGACCAAAACCGGGACATCCTCCTTGCGCTCTCTCAGCGGCGGGACCTGGAAAGGAATTACGTTCAACCGATAGTAAAGATCCTCACGAAAATTTCCTCGCTCGATCTCTGCTTCCAGATTCTTATTGGTTGCCGCCACTACCCGCACATCGACTTCCACTTCTTCATTGCTGCCTACCATGTGGAATCGCTGTTCTTCCAGCACTCGCAGCACCTTGGACTGGGTCCGCAGACTCATGTCACCAACTTCATCCAGAAACAGGGTCGCTTCGTCGGCGAGTTGGAGCTTGCCTTTTTTGCTTTCGGTCGCACCGGTGAAAGCGCCCTTCACGTGTCCGAACAGCTCGCTTTCAATCAGGTCCTCTGGAATTGCGGCGCAATTGACCTCCACGAACGGCTTGTTCCATCGCGCGCTCTGGCGATGGATCTGCTTGGCCACCAATTCCTTACCGGTGCCGTTTTCGCCATAGATTAGGATGCGTCCGTTGGTGGGAGCAGCGTAGGCAATCTGCTGCCGCAACGCCTTCATCGGCACTGAATTGCCGATCATCACTGCTTCGGCGAACAACTGGTTGCGGAGCGTTTCGTTTTCTTCTTCCAACTTTTTCTGTTTGAGCGCATTGTGTACCACCAGCAGCGTCTTGTCGATCGAGAGTGGCTTCTCAATGAAATCGAACGCGCCCAGTTTGGTGGCGCGTACCGCAGTTTCTATAGTGCCGTGACCGGAAATGATGACGACGGCGCAGTTCTTATTCAGGCCGTGCATCGCCTCGAGCGTCTGCAGGCCATCCATCTGCGGCAGCCAGACGTCCAGCAGAATCAGATCGAAATCCCTTTCCGCCATCCGGTCCAGGCACTCTTCGCCGCTGCCGGCAGTCTCAACGCGAAATCCTTCGTCTTCAAGTATGGCGCGCAGCGATCTTTGCACGCCCGTCTCGTCATCCACCACTAAGATACTTTCCTTCGACATAGTCGCTACGCTACCAGTCAGCAAGTCATTGATGACTGACTTTGATTTACACCGACAACTTCAACTGTTGTTCTCTTGCTGCGGCGACGGGTAACTCGATAATAAATCGTGAACCGCGGGGAACATTGGCCTCAGCTCGAATATTTCCGTGATGTTCGGAAATAATCTGTCGCACAATAGCCAATCCCAAGCCAGTCCCCCGTTTCTTGGTAGAGAAATATGGAAGAAACAACCTTTCGTAATCTTCCGCCGCAATACCGGGACCATTGTCGGTCACTTCAATTCGAATCGCTTCGCGATCCGTCTGCACTCGCGTTCGAATCTCCAATCTCTTTCTCTCACCCAGCTCATCCATCGCCTCCAGCGCGTTGTCAATCAGATTGACAAATACCCGCTTCATCTGCTCCGGGTCGGCGATCGTGTCTGGCATTTCACTGGAGTAATTCTTGTCAACGTAGAGATCGTTGAAGCGGCTGTCGTACAGATGCAGAGTTTCATCGATTAACCGGTGAATGTTCAACTGAATCGGCTTACTCAATGGCAGCCGGGCGAAGCGCGAGAACTCGTCGACCATCTCTTTTAACACTTGGCTTTCGTGCTGAATGGTCCGCGTCGAGTCCTCCACAATATCGGCGAATTCAGCGCTGGCTTTTTCCCTGGCAATACCACTTTGTTCCTGCATCTTCCTGAATTTCTTCAATAAGCGCTCGGCAGTGAGCTGAATAGGAGTGAGTGGGTTCTTGATTTCGTGAGCCAGGCGCCGCGCCACCTCCTGCCATGCGGCAAACTTTTCAGCGCGAATAAACTCTGTGAGGTCATCGAGCACTACCAGATAACTGATCCTGCCGGTAGTGGGATCCAAGTGCGATGTTGCGGTCACAGCGACGTGAATAGGCGAAAGGTGGTGCGAAAAGATCAACTCGCGGCGATGAGTGCCAAACAATCGGGCGCGCCGCAGCAGCGACTCTACCTGGCGTTGCTCGTCTCCGGATATCAGATCGGTGAGTGTCTTGCCCGGAAGGTGCCGTTCATCGCGGTTAAAAATCTTGCCAGCGGCTACGTTGGCTGTCTGGATCATGAAGCCGTCATCGAGCGAGAGCACAGCCGTTCCAATATTCTGCAAAATCGTTTCAATGAAGTTCTTGCGTGTTTCCAACTCAGCATTAGCGATGCGCAAAAATTCGCTAGACCGTTCGATCTGGCGGCGGTTCGCCTCGAGCTGAGCTGTCATTTCATTAAAGGAATTGATCAGCACTTCCAGCTCATCGGTCGCCGGGCAGTCGATCCGATACGCCAGATCTCCCGTCGCCACTTGACGAGACCCCTCCGCCAGCGCTTCGATGGGGACAGTAATTTTCTTCGCCGTATAGAAGCCAAACCAGGCAAAACCAAACATGACAACTAGCGTGGTCAATCCGAGTAAGATGAAATAGTTGGCCTTGACCTCGCGTAGCCTGCCGCCCGTCTGATGCCAGATTGTTTCCGCCTTGCGGATCTCTGCAATGTGGAACATTACCGACACGGGAACGACGGAAAATCCGGCCAGAACGCCGTCATGAACAGGAAGCACAGTGATGAAGCCTTCCGTTGTCCCCTCGCTGTAACGCTTCAACGCCGGCTGCCGGCTGGCGAGCGATTGATTCCATACGTCGCGATTCATGGAATTGCCGAAAGATCCGGCTGCAAGAGAATCTTTTCCCTCCTTCCAGTAAAGATATTGAAATTCGCCTGCGGCCAGCGTTTCTCGCAATAGCGTCAGCGCTTTCTCCGGCTCCCTCTGCAATTGATCGCGCAGCCGCTTCAGGATCAGCATGTTTTTCGAACTGAGCGTTCGATAGTAATTGTCGGCGATCGCTTCCGAATGCGAGAGCATCTGCAGTTCAGGAGCGTTGAACCATTGCGTAAGCGTGCTGTTGATCAGCGCAAAGGCGATGAGAAACAGAGAGACCGATGGCAGCAGCGAAAGAACGATCAACACCGTGACGAGCTTTACTTTGATTTTCGACCCGATGCGCTCGTGACGGTATTCAAAGAAGAGCTTGATGAGATTTCGCAGCAGGAAGAAACTGAGCGCCAGGACTATCAGGAAATTGATGGCAAACACGGCCGCCCATAGGTCCAGCTTCTCGAGGAACTGGGCGTTTCCTACCGAGGAAGGGTGCAAGAAGATCTGGCTGCTGAGGAAAAGCAACAGAAAGAACAGCAAGGCCCCCGTGAGCCAGTAGATTTGATTGCGGATGGATCTTTTTTCGCCCATCTGCGGCCTATTCTAACGCAAAGGCGCTCGGGTCTTGAGTCAGAAATACGGCGGGGTTTCCGATTGCGCGGAGAGATCGAGAAGCGAGTTGCTAAAACGTCAACACGATCAGTTGCCCAATGGGGCGTTGCTTGGCGAGAGTTTCCTCGAAAGCAGCAGCTTCTTCTCTTGTCCATGAGCCGGCCAACTTATCCAGGTCGTGGTAAGAGGCCTTCTTTTTCGCTTTGGTTCCCAGACTCTTCTCAAACAGACCGATCACGGCTTTGATGCTGACCCCCTTGATTTCAGCCTTTCGCCGTAATACCTTTGCCAGCTCCCGCGGGATTTTCCTCAAGGTTATAGTTTTCATAGCTTCCTCTGCATCATATTATGCATCCTGTGCATCCAATTTGCGAGAATCGAAGGGGCTAAAGCCCCCAGTGGAGAAGCTCGCTAGAAGAGGCTTTCACGCTTTTTGGAAATTTCCTTTTTACCAGCCGGTCACCCCGATTATTCATTCATAAATTTTGGCTTTTGGTTGACGCCTGTTAGGGAAAAGGGGAGCCGCGCAGCGGCGCGAAGAATTGTAGCCGAGGCCGTCAGGCCTCGGTCCTCCGATCCCAAATCAAGTGGAGCCGCGTAGCGGCGGACAGAATTCAACGACATGGTAGATCAAACTGGTGAACGTTTGTGCCATCGCAATACATAACAGCCCCCAATGGATATTTGCGAACTAAAATATCGAAATTTCTTTCGCCGCTACGCGGCTGGTCGTATCTGGGGGCTAGTGAACCGAGGCCTCACGGCCTCGGCTACAATTCTTCGCGCCGCTGCGCGGCTCGTCATTTTGATGCAAGACACCAATCAAAACCAAAAATTTATGAATAATTCGGGTAAGCGGACGGCCTAATAGCCCTTCGGGGAAGCCCGCTTTGGGCGGGTTTTGACTCGACCTAGGGTACAAATGTCCAAAATCCAGAGTCACTTGGGCTAAAATCCCTGCACATGCCCCGCTCCAATAAGAGACAACGCCAGAATTTGATCCGAAGGATCGTTTCCGAGGAGGAGATTTACAGCCAGGAAGAGCTGCGCAGCGAATTGCTGAAGCGCAGCGTAGCTGTGACTCAGGCCACATTGTCGCGGGACATCAGTGAACTGGGTCTAGTGAAACATTCGTCCACGGGAACTTACCGCCTTCCCGAAAATATCACCGAGCATGCGCAGTCTCGAACCGTCCTGGAAAGAATTCGACAACTGGTCCAGGAAATCGACCATTCAGGCAACTTAGTGCTGGTAAAAACCGCGCCCGGCGATGCGCAGGCAGCGGGGCTTGCCATGGATAATCTACGATTCAAAGAGGTTGTGGGGACCGTCGCCGGCGATGACACGCTGCTGGTGGTGATTCGGGAAAAGCACAGCGCTTCGACTTTCGTGCATAAGCTGGAGCGGATGCTGAGTGGAGGAGGCGATTAGGCAGTCGGCGGGAGGCAGGAGGCAGGCGGCAGGAGGCAGGAAGCAGTAGGCAGTCGGCAGGAGGCAGGCGGCAGGAGGCAGCAAGCAGTAGGCAGTCGGCAGGAGCCACGGGAAAGCGGCATTCGTCATTGTCTCAATCAAGCTGTAGCCAAATCTCGATCACGAACGCGCCAGAGTAACCAATGACGAATGACAAATGACGCTTTTCCCTGCCGCCTGCCTCCTGCCTCCTGCCGACTGCTTTCTGGCTATTCCCGGCGCAGAGCCTTCAACAGCACCGCTTTATGAATATAAAGCCGGTTTTCCGCTTGATCGTAAATGAGCGACCGTGGACCGTCAATGACTGAGTCGGACACCTCTTCGCCACGGTGTGCCGGTAAGCAGTGCATGAAGAACGCTTTCTTTCCCGCCCTGCCCATCAATTGTGGAGTCACTTTGTATTGGGCAAAATCGCGCAGCTTCTGTTCGGCGTGCTCCTCCTGGCCCATGCTGATCCAACTATCGGTATACACAGCATCGGCGCCGAACAGGTGCCCCAGGTCCTGAGTCAATTCCAGGGTACTCCCATTTTGTTCGGCAAACTGAGCAGCGCGCCGGCAGCAACCGGGATCCGCCGCATAGCCGGGCGGCGAAATCAAGGTGAAGTGCACACCCAGCATGGCGCAAATCTGCATAAGCGAATTGCTGACGTTATTGGGATCCCCTACATAAACGATCTTGCGATGTTTCATATCGCTCCAACGCTGCAAAAGCGTGAGCACATCGGCCAGCGCCTGACAGGGATGTTCAAAATCGCTGAGCGCATTGATTACCGGGATTGAAGAATAGCGCGCCAGTTCTTCCAGCGTGGATTGCGCGAACGTCCTCGCGATAATGATCGAGCACCACCGTTCCAAATTCCGCGCCATGTCCTTGGTCGATTCGCGCTCGCCGATCTTTTGCCGCTGGCAGTCGAGAAAAGTGACCGATCCTCCCATGCTGTGCATTCCGATTTCGAAAGTAAGACGAGTACGCAGGGACGGCTTTTCAAACAGCAGGACTGCATGACAGCCCGCCAGAGTGTTCTGATAAACCTCTGGCGTATTCTTCAACTGTTGGGCCAAAGCCAGTACTTCGCGTACCCTTGCAGGAGAAAGATCGGAAATCGCCAGCAGGTGCTTGGGCCAATCTTGGGCGGGGCTTCTCTCAGGCTTGTTGAAGTTCTTCATCGAGCTCCTGAATTTTCTTCCGAATAAAGTCAGGGTTGGGGCTTCCCAGAGTTTTCTTGCGGAGCAGCGAGCTATCCGGCATAAAAATATCGAATACGTCCTGCTGGAAGCCCAGATGGTGAGAGTGAAACTCCTCCAGTTTCCAATCCTGCCAGGGCCTGCGCGTTTTTAAATATTCTTGGACCATCCGTCCCACTACAGAATGGGCTTCACGGAAAGCCACGCCGTGCGACACCAAATATTCAGCAAGATCGGTGGCCAGCAGCAGCGGATCAGCCGATGCGGCTGTGACGCTCTCTTCGTTTACGCTGACGCCCCGAATCACTCGCTCCAACACCGGCAAAACCGCCAGCACCGTTTCTGCAGCCTGGAAGAGGAAGATTTTGTCTTCCTGCATGTCGCGGCTGTAGCCGCTCGGCAGTCCCTTCATCAGCGTCAGAGCGCTCATCAGATTGCCTACCACGCCGGCCGTTTTTCCCCGCATCAATTCGAGCGCATCCGGATTCTTCTTGTGCGGCATCAAGCTGGAGCCGGTGCAAAGCGAATCTTCCAGGCGGATGAAGTTGAATTCCGACGAGCACCAGAGAATCAGATCCTCGCACAGACGGCTGATGTGGGTCATCAGGATGGCCGCATCGCTTAGGAATTCAAGCAGCCAGTCGCGGTCTCCTACCGTGTCAATGCTGTTGGCGGAGGGGCCGTGAAATCCAAGCACCTTGGCTGTGAATTTGCGGTCGATGGGGAGCGTGCTTCCCGCGATGGCGCCCGAACCCAGCGGGGAAAATTGCAGCCGCTCTTCCAGATCTTTTAGCCTCAGTCGATCGCGGTGGAACATCTCATAAAGGGCCAGCCAGTAGTGCGCCAGGCTCACCAGTTGCGCCCGCTGCAGGTGCGTATAAGCGGGAATGGTGACCGAAATATCCCGTTTTGCGGCCGTCAATAATGCGCGCTGCACATCGCGCAGGCGCCAATCAATGAGCCGCAACTGGTCGCGCAAATAGAGCATCGAATCGACGGCGACCTGGTCATTACGGCTGCGGCCTGTGTGAAGCTTGTCGGCGACATGGCCGAACATTTCCTTCAACTTGAATTCAACGAAGCTGTGGATATCTTCGTGCTTCTCTATTTCTTTCCAGTCATTCTCCGTTTCACACCGCATCAGCTCCTTGTGCAGAAAACTGATACCGTTAAGCAACTGCTCGGCCTCACTGTGGTTGAGCAATCCCTGTTGTTCCAGCATCAGCACGTGAGCGCAGCTTCCCTGCAGGTCGTAGCGCCAGAGCTTGCGGTCAAATGAAGACGACCGTGTGAAGTTATCGATGATTTCTTCCAGGGGACTCTGGAATCGGTTAGCCCACAGTTTTTGAGATGTCATTGACACTCTGGTCGAGCTCCGTTCTCCGCTCCGAAAAGGTATAGAAAACCGGTTTCACCGCAGAGACGCAAAGTACGCACAGTTTCGCAGAGATTACCGAGAGATAGAAAACTTTGCAAAACTCTGCGTACTTTGCGCCTCTGCGGTGAAAACAGTCTCACGTGTTTTGCCAAGGAACCAGTTTGTTCACATCGTTTGACGGTTGCGGCTTGCACTTTCCCTCTTGGGACGGCTGCGCTGCAGCGGTCAAAGACCCCGCGCGCAGCCGCGCGTTTACACGGAGGCGCGTCGCCTGCAGCCGAATGAAACCTTCGGCGTCCTTCTGGCGATAGACATCATCCTTCTCAAACGTTGCCAATTCCTCTGAGTACAAGGAATGCGCCGAACGGCGTCCCAGCACGATGCAACTTCCCTTGTACAGGCGCAGCTTGACTTCGCCGGAAACATTCTCCTGGCTTTCGCGAATAGTCTTCTGCAGCAAGCGCATTTCAGGTGAAAACCAGAAACCGTAGTAAGTCCACTCGGAGAATTTCAAACTCAATTCCTCTTTCCAGTGCTGTTCTTCGCGGTCTAAAGTGATTGATTCCAATGCTCGATGCGCGTGCCAGAGCAGCGTCACCCCCGGCGTTTCATAAACACCGCGTGACTTCATTCCCACAAACCGGTTCTCCACCAGATCAACACGGCCGATTCCGTGAACGCCGCCCAGTTTGTTGGCTTCTTCCAACAGCGCGACTGGATCGAGCGAGCGGTTATTAATGGCCACCGGAATCCCTTTTTCAAACGTGACCAAAACCGTCTCGGGGCGCTCCGGCGCCGTCAACGGGTTGGCTGTCAGGATGAAGATGTCCTCGGGCGCCTCGGCCCACGGATCCTCCAGGATGCCCCCTTCGTGGCTGCAGTGCATCAAGTTGCGATCGGTGCTGTAAGGCTTCTCCAGCGTGGCTGTCACCGGCAGAGAGTGTTCCTTGCAGTAGGCAATCAGGTCGGAACGCGACTTCATTTCCCAATCACGCCACGGCGCAATCACCTGAATGTCGGGAGAAAGCGCATAAAACGTGAGTTCAAACCGGACCTGGTCATTCCCTTTTCCTGTGGCGCCGTGCGCGACGTACGCGGCCTCTTCCTGGCGCGCGATCTCCAACTGATGTTTGGCGATCACGGGCCGTGCCAGCGAGGTCCCGAGCAAGTAATAACCTTCGTAAAGAGCATTGGCCTGAATGGCGGTGAAAACGTAGTCTCGTACAAATTCCTCGCGCAAATCGAGAATATGACTGCTTGACGCCCCTAGCAGCTTGGCCTTCTCTTCCAAACCTTCCAACTCTTCGGCCTGGCCGACGTCGGCGGTGAATGTCACTACGTCATAGCCCTGGCGATGTCGCAGCCAGTGCAACATCACAGTCGTATCGAGGCCTCCGGAATATGCCAACACTACTTTCCTGAAATTCTTCTCAGGCATAGAAGGTTTACGATACGTGCAAAGGTCCCGGGTGTCAATGCATTTTTATGCAGGTTTATGAATAATTATGCATTCTGGAATTCCCGGGTCGGCATGGCAATCGAATGCGGCAATACTGGGACGGCGCTACGCAAATGAGTTGCAGCGCCGGCAGCGACCGAGCTTGTGAAGAGCAATGCATGGCTACCACGCTAAAAGCTGCTTCCCGTCTTTCGCTACGTCCCACAACCGATGTCACCGGAGTAATGAACATAATAATACTAGTGGCTCTCTTGTAGAATATGGATCAGGAGCGTGGCTATGCTCCAGGTTCGCGAAAGTTGGCGAGATTACAGACTACGATCCGGTCACGCATACAAGAGTACCGGCCTCGGTGAAAAGGAGAGTAACGGAGGAGGTGAGGATAGGGTATGGTGGGATCCGTTGGCTCTTGGTGGTTAAGGTTGAAAGGAAAGCCCAAAATATCTTTCTTAGAAGCAGATTTTTTCCCTGGAGAGGTAAAGTGGAAAGAAGGAGAAGATACTGATAAAAAGCGGTGGCACAACCAGACGCAGGAGGCTTCCATAAAGCGATTCGCCGCGCTCGCCTCCCCCGTCAAGGGGACCGTTACGGCCTGCTTGCTCGGCATTTTCCTCCTGCTCCTGGGCCAGCCAGCGCTGCATGCCGATCCGCCCATCACGCTGCTCTACACGGATTGGACGCTCGATCCTGGGCCCGTGTTTTACCGGGGGAGGGCGGGCGAGCAGACCCTGCTGCAGGCCGCGACGGGGCGGCTCTATGCGGTCGCGGCGGGGCAGGATGGAGTGCTGTACGTCGCGGACGCGAACAAGAACGACCTGTTCCGCTGGACCGGCGACACGCTGGCGCTTGTCTACCATCACACGACGTACCTTCGCGACATCGCGTTCGATCCGCAGGGCAGGCTGTATTTCAGTGAGGCGACGGGGGCTAAGGCGGACGGCACGATCTACCGTCTGGACGATGGCGGCCCCACGCTGTTCTACACCGTATCGCTCGCCGCCGTGGGCGGATTCTGGGCCGGCCACTTCTCCTTCGCGCCGGACGGCAAGCTCTACCTCTCGACCGGCAACCGCGTGGGCGCGAGCATCTATCGCGTGATCACGACGACACCGACGATATCGTTGGTCCCGGCAGTCGTCTATACCGATCCCGTCGGAAGCATCGCCGGGTTCGATTTCGACCAGGCGGGCAACATCTATTACGCCGACTGGTTCCACCGAATCTACCGCGTCACCCCGAAGGCCGTGAGAACTGTCGCGCTGGAGGACCTGGGCCGGCGCTTCGCCGACGTGGCCGTGGTCGCCCACTCGATCGCGCTCGGCCCCGAGGCCGGGCGGGTGAACAGCATCGCATTCCATCCCACGAACCCGAAGATCCTGTACGCAGCGACCTCAACCGGTGGTATCTTCCGGAGCGCCGACGACGGGCAAACCTGGTTCCGCCGCTCGCGCGGCCTCACTCATCCCGGCACCGATGGTGTGCTGGTGCATCCGCTGACGCCGAGCACCGTGTTCGCGGTCACGCCGGCTGGTGTCTTTCGATCGGCGGATCATGGCCTGAACTGGACGCAGCCACTCGCGCTGGTGCCGCCGGTGCCGCGCACGGACCTGCCTTGGCGGATCCGCGAGGCGCAGAAGAACCCGATTCGCTTCGATCCGGGCGACGCATCCATTTACGCTGCGCCATTTTGCGCGGGGCTGTATCGGTCGCCTGACGGCCTCATGTGGACGCAGATCTATCCCACGGGATCGGTGCCGCCCGTCCAGAGCTGCGTAACCTCGATCGATGTCTCACCCGCGGACGGCGGCACGGTCTACATCACCACGCCGGGCGCAATCCGTAAACGCGTGGGCGGTGCCGGGCCCTGGACACAGATCGGCATGGAAATCAACGACGCCGATCCCTTCGTGCTGCGCGTCGCGCCCTCGGATCCCAACCGGCTCTACGTCGCCGCGACGAACCTCCAGACCTGGCCGCCCAATACGAACGTGTGGGTGCGCGCGGCGGCCGTCGGATCGTTCGTCCGCACCACAGCGATGCCGCCCTGGCCAGACTGGTTCGATGGGAAGTCGCTCGCGGTGCATCCGACAAACTCGCTGAGCCTGTTCTTCGGCACGGTTGCGCTTTACCGAACGCCCGACGCCATGACCTGGACCTGGACAACCTGCGGCAGCAGCGAGATCTGCGGCGCGGATTACCGAGGGGTCGCCTTCAACCCGTCGGGCAACCTCCTGTACGCCCCGCACGACCAAGGCATCTTTCGGCTGGATCTCGCCGCGAACTCCTTCACCGCGATCGAGAAGGGCCTGGTCAACACCCAATTCTACGACATCGACGTCGGCGCGGGCGGCCACGTCTACGGTGGCACGCAGGACAAAGGAGCGTTTCGCAGGCTCGGCAGCGGCGCCTGGCAAGGCATGGACACCGCCGGTTCTGGCGACGTGCTGGACATGCTGGCGCATCCGACCGACCCTTTGCGACTCTTCATGCGTACCAACACGGAAGCGGTGCTGCGCAGCTCGAACAACGGCACCAACGTCACGCCTAGCGGTTTCGTTCCGGCTCAGGGGTTCTGGAATCACCAGCTCGCGTATCACGCGCCCAGCATGACGCTCTACGCGGGAACCCAATATTCCGGCGTGTACAAATCGACCGACGATGGGATGAACTTCGTGGCTGCCAATACCGGCATCGAAACGCGCGCCGTCCGCTGCCTCGCGCTGCAGCCCAGCTCGAGCACCGTGCTTTACGCCGGGACCTTCGACAACAAGATCTACAAAACGACGAACGGCGGGACTTGGTCGCAGCTCGCCGCCTTTCCTGAGGCGGGCGCGCTCGTCATCGCCATCAACCCGGCCGGAACGCGCGTCTACGCGGGTACCAAGACCGGCGTGTACGTCTCTACGGATGGCGGTGGCTCGTGGAACCCTACCAACTCTGGACTGACGCCGACGAGAGTGGTGAGCGAGCTACTGATCGACCCCGTGTGCCCCTGTCTCATGTACGCCGGGCTGGGCTACTACGACTTATGGTCGCTGTACGGCGGCGGCATCTACCAGAGCACCGACGGAGGCATGAACTGGAGCCCGCTGACGGCGGCGGCTGAGGCATGGATGAGCGTGCCGGCGATCCGCATCGACAGGACCGACCGTACCCGGCTGCACATCGCGACGTACGGTTCGGGCGTCCGCACACTCTTTCGGGACCTCACGGCCCCAGGGGGCTGCGGATGCTGACCAACATCAGGTTTCTATGTCTTCTGCTGGCCCTCGCGCTGGCCGGCTGCGCGCGTCCGCCGCACGTTCCAAAGCCTGTCCCCGGTCTCGCGGGAGCAAGCAGTGAAGAGCAAGTGCGCATCGCCGCGGCGGCCGCCTCAGGACAGCGGAAGGGTGAGCTCGAGCTGAGGCTGGCCGAATTGCTGCTGCCTCGCGTCTCGTACGACGCCCGCGCCGCGGCCGAGGTGCCCGTGCTGCTGGCGGATGCGGAGCGCGTGCTGCGGTCGGGTGATCAGCGCGCGTGGGCGGCTACACAGCTCGCCTACGGCCGCTACTGGCTTCAGGTCCGGGAGCCGCCGCCGCCCGAGCGGATCCAGCGCGCGCAAACCTACTTCGCTGCCGCCGAGTTCGCGCTGGTGCTGCCCGCCGACGCCGCGAAACTGGCCATGATTTACGCCTGGCTCGGCATGGCGGAGATGCAGCTCTCACAGACCAGCAACGACACCGTGCCACACTTCCGGCGGGCGCGTGACTACTTCACGCTGGCGCGGACGCTCTGGCGGTCGCTGGGGGCGGAGCCGGAGAGCGAAGCCATGAGTCATCAGATCCGGCGGCTCGACGACGAGTGGCGTCGGCATGTGAGGTAGCGATCCGCACGGCGCTTCGCGAGGCGCGGGCCGGCATTTCCGAGCCAGTGAAGGCTGGCGTCGTCTTCATCTAGCCATGACCCAGATCCGCGTTCGTTTTGCTCCCAGCCCCACCGGTTTTCTCCATGTGGGAAACGTGCGCACGGCGCTTTACAACTGGTTATTTGCCCGGCGAAATCAGGGAACGTTCATTTTGCGCATCGAGGATACCGACGCCGAACGATCGGCTCGCGAGTATGAAAACCAGCTAATCGGAGACTTGCGCTGGCTGCAACTCGACTGGGAGGAAGGTCCAGATCAGGGAGGCCCAAGCGGACCTTACCGGCAAACAGAGCGATTTGATCTCTACCAGAGGACTGCCCAGAAGCTTCTCGATGAGCAAAAGGCTTACTACTGCTTCTGCACCCCGGAGGAATTGGAAAAGGAGCGGGAAATGCAACTGGCCGGTGGCGGCCAGCCGCGTTATTCCGGAAAATGCCGCAACATCGATCCAGAAGAAGCACAAGGACGCAGGCATAAAGGAGAACCGGCCGCAGTCCGCCTCAAAGTGCGCTCCGGACGGGTTGGCTTCCAGGACCTGGTGTTTGACCACATCGATGTCGACTGTGCCGTCATCGGCGACCCGATTCTGTTGCGCTCGAATGGCTCGCCCAACTACAACTTTGCCGTAGTGGTCGATGATGCGCTGATGAAAATCAGCCATGTCATCCGCGGGGACGGACATCTTTCCAATACGCATCGACAGATTTTGATTTACGAGGCGCTGGGCTGGGAGATTCCAAAGTTCGCTCATCTTTCAACCATTCTGGGAAGCGATGGCGCCAAGTTGAGCAAGCGTCATGGCGCCACTTCA
>DASYPF010000374.1:0-6271 GCA_036006905.1 Acidobacteriota bacterium | reverse complement strand
GAAGAGATTCAGAGCGAAAAGGAGGGTTACACGGTTGCAGATGGATTCAGATGGATTAGGAGGAGAAGCTTTATGCCTGTCATCCAAACGGGGCGTAGCTACCAGCCCGATTTGAATTTTGGCTTGAAGACTGGCGGTTGGAACCAGGAGTTCGAGAGCAACGCGCGCCGTCCAAGTGTCGTGATAGGTGTGCCCTTCACGCGAAGCTCGGACCTTGTCAATGTGAACAGGCTCCGGAAGCGATTCCGAGTTCATCTCTCAGCTTTCAAGATCTTGTAGGACCTTCAACGCTTCAGATTCGGGAACTTCGAGTCGACCCATGCCTCTACGAACTCATAGAACTCTTTCGCTTTTTCTAGAATCTCTTTCGCTTCAGTTTCTGTCGCAACGTGCGAGCGCGTATAGTCGATCACGTTGCGCTTGCGGCGGCAAGTCTCGAAGTAGTCGGCGTATTTGTGCGCGCCCGTACCGAGCGCTAGCGTGACGCTTTCAAACGAAATCTTGTGATGGCCGGTCTTGGCCGTCACGCGGTAGCCGGCGCAAGCAATGGCCATGTTCGCGGCCAGAAGCGCCGCGTTGTATGCCGTTGCGAACCGACGATCCGCGGAGAGCCCCGCGACCGTCGCGTCGGCCAAGTCGCGCGCCACGAGTGCGCGGATGTCATCGAGCTCTTTTTTCGACGTCCGATGGCGTTGAACGTCGTGGCTTCCCAATAACTTCGTCCAGGTCACGCTGGCTTCCTTTCACGAATTCCTTAGGACCTCGCAGAACCTCAGAGAGGAAATGATCCTTGGCCGCCACTTTCTTTCGGAATTCACGCGCCGAATAGCTGGTGACGTTGACCTCTCGTCCGAGACGGCCCTCGGCCTTTCGAAGCGCAGGGGCAAGTTCAGCCAGACCGACACTGCCGATCACCAGCAAGTCCACGTCGCTCAGCGCGCGCTCCTGACGACGGGCCACCGAACCATAGACAAACGCGCAGTCGATACGCGCCTGAAACGGCTCCAGTGTCTGTTGGAGCGTCGGCAACAGACCGGCGGTTTTTTCGAGGAGGCCGCGCAACTCCGGAAACAAGGGAGATCGTGTTTCGGCTTTGAAGTAGATCCTCCTTCCTTCACGACGCTGTTGCAGAATCCCGCTGTCGACAAGAGCTTTGAGTTCCCGCTGCAGGCTCGAAGGAGTCGTTCGGAGAAACTGTGCCAATTCGGACAGGTACCACCATTTGTCCGGCTGCGTCAGCGTTGCGGCGAGCATATTCCCTCGAATCGTTGGGAACAGCGTCTCCAGAGCCGCGGTCTTACGCATAGTGCGTAAATTATTACGCAAAACGCGTAAGAAGGCAACCTTCGCGTATTGCGCAAAAGGAAGTTTGAAAGGAAGTTTGATGCCTGTCCCACAGACGAAGCGTAAATATCGGCCGGATTTGAATTTCGACTTGAGCCAGTAATGTTTTTCTAGTTGTCAGGCCGCGTGAGGTCGTTCGCTGAGCTTTGTCTGATGCCATTCCCGGGTTTTGCGATGCATAGGGCGAAAATCAGTCAGGGCAGGGCAGCGTACCCATTCGCGACCACTGTAAAAACAGCGCCGTCTGAAAAAAAGCTCAAACCCTGCGGTGATTTAGCGCGCATCGTGGTGACAGGCATTGGAGTTCACACTCTTGGAGTTCACGCTCTCATCGAGCGTCTGAAAGCACCACCCGCACAGATCTCTGGTTCGTGTCAGGGAGCAGTGTAGTCGAGACAGCCCGGAGGGTTTAGGCCGCGAATCAACGCGGATGAACGCGGATTAAGTAACTCGCCTGGGCCGGCCCTGCGCGGGTACCTTGCGCGACGCTACTGGTGAGACTTCGGTTCAACCTTTTTAATGGCTCCCAAACACACGAGTATTGGTTTCAAGCCACTTCGAGTATTGGCTTGGGTTTGCGGCGGATTTTTTGCGGCTTTGTGAGATCTAACGCTTGCTGAGCGTTTAATCAGCATCAGTCTGCCGCTTGTTAAGGCCCCCATCTGCTTGACATATCCGATCTTTTATTTAAGACATTAGAATCTTTTCCTACTTCCAATTTCCAATCTTTTAATGGAACAAAATCGGGTGTGATAGCATCCAAGAATCCAGAGATGAACTGAGGAGTGTGAAATGAGCCCGGAAGGACGAGTAAAAGCGCTCTTGGAAGCGCCACCAAACAGTTGGGTAGCTTTCTCGGAAGATGAATCCAAAGTAGTAGGTTATGGGTCAACGTATGAGCAAGCCGTACTCGAGGCGGAGAAGAATGGAGTTACCGAACCTGTATTGGTTAAGACCCCAGATAGCTGGATCGACTTAGCCCTGACAAATTGAGATTCAACTGCAAGGTTTGGCCCCTCCAAAAACCACACCCAGCCTTTCCAAGCACACAATTTGGCTGGGCTCCGCTGCTAAACATAAAGCTCATTCACAACCACATCCATTAAGTACATGTTAGCCAGAGAGCACGAGATGCCCGCTCTGTGCTATTGTTTGAGCCATGGACCCTAAACGATTGCTCGCCGAGGCGCTCCAGCTCCCTCCGGAACAACGCGCGGCGCTTGCCGGGGAGCTGATTCAGAGCCTCGATTCACAGGTCGACGAGGAAGCCGAAGCGGCCTGGTCCGCAGAGATTCGACGACGACTAGAGCGTCTCGATTCTGGTCTCGCGAAGACGGTTCCATGGTCGGAGGCGCGTCGCCGAATTCTGGCAGCCGCCCGCCGTGACCCGCACGCTTGAATTTCTCGACGAAGCACTCCAGGAAGCAGAAGATGCCGCCCGGTGGTACGCGGAAAGGAGCACGGTGGCTGCCATCGGCTTTGCCGAGGAGTTGGATGTCGCTGCTGCGCAGATCGAGAACTCGCCTACTACGTGGCCGATTCATGAGCACAACACACGGCGGTTTCTACTGCGGCGATTCCCATATAGCGTTGTTTACCGCGTAGACGCCACCCGTGTCGTTATCGTTGCGGTGGCCCATGCGCATCGCCGTCCAGGATACTGGCGAGACAGGTTGGAGGATCCTGGCTAACAAGCCGTTCAAGCTGACGGTCACCTGCGGCGCCGGGCACCTTCTTTTTCTCTTCACAAGCGGTTTTACAGGCAAATATTTATAGGCTCGTCTTTCGCTTAAGATGGCATGGATGATAGCGCACAGTTTGCGCGCTGTAGCCACCTTAGCCGCGTTACCTCCCTTCTTGCTCTTCGTTCTTTGATAGAAACTTCTTCAGCCAGGGATCCTTTCTAATCGCCGGCCACACCGCTTCCACCAAAGCCCAACGCAAATACTTGTTGCCTTGTTCGATGATCTTTCCGTGATAAACCTTCCCCCCGGACGCGTAGGTACTGGGAACAAGCCCGCGCTGTCAGCGATCTTGACAAACATTGAGATATAGCCGAATAATTATTCGACTATGATCGAAAGCACATACAGGCTCGATTATGCGGCCTGCCGTCAGCACCTGCTTGATCGCCTGGACGAACCGGCTCCCGGTCGAATCCAGGTGCTGACCGGTCCGCGTCAGGTGGGAAAAACCACTCTACTGCTTGAAGTCGCTTCGCGCTTTGGTTCGGCTGCGCAGTATGCGGCCGGCGACGCACCAGAAGCGGCGCTGCCCGGTTTCTGGGAAAGGATCTGGCTTGATGCAGAATCGCAGGCAAATCAAGCACGGGGCATCCTTCTAATCGATGAGGTCCAACACATTCCGGACTGGGCCCGGCGAATTAAGGGACAATGGGACCGGCTCAGGCGCCTGAAGATACCGCTGCATGTGGTCGTAAGCGGATCGTCGGCGCTTCACGTCGGAACGGGCTCGCGCGAGACTTTGGCCGGCCGATTTGAGCGGCTCACACTGACACATTGGCCCGCGTCAGCGCTGGCATCCGGTTTCAAAATTCCATCGGCTGAAGCGGCAAGCTTGGTTGTTCGCCTCGGTTCTTATCCCGGAGCCATGGAGTTTAGAAACGACTTGGCTCGCTGGAGTGCTTATGTGCGCGACGCCATCATTGAACCTGCAATTGGCCGCGACATTGTGGCTCTGGGGAGCATACGCAAGCCGGCCCTGCTTCGACAACTCTTTGCCTTGTGCGTTGGCATGCCGGCGCAAATGGTATCGTTGCAGAAACTACAAGGGCAACTCCTTGATCCGGGGGCGCTGGAGACAATCGCGCATTATCTGAAACTTCTCGAGGATGTTTTTCTTGTGACCGGGTTGGAAAAATTCGGCGAGCGAGTCCACAGGCGTCGGGCCGCGCCCCCAAAATTGGTTACCCTTAGTAATGCATTGTTATCGGCGATGCATCCTGAAGGACCACCGGATCCGAAGATCACGCCGGCACGCTTTGGCAATTGGGTAGAAAATGCGTGTCTGACACACGCATGGAACAGCGGACAGCGCATTTTTTACTGGCGGGAGGCACCGCTCGAGGTTGATGCGGTGATCGATGGAAGCTGGGGACGGTGGGCGCTGGAAGTTAAGAGCACCCGTTTTGATTCGTCCCAGCTAAAGGGATTGCTGGAATTTTGCCGCCGGCATCCACGTTACGCGCCGCTTGTCGTGACTTCGCCGGGAGAAGAAATGACCGCTCGCCGCTTAGGCATCAAAGGCATAAGCTGGATTGAGTTTCTTAGCTCGGGTCCACCGGCGCAGGCCGGTTAGTCCATAGTCTATCGGCGCAGCTTTTTCGGCGAGCGTCTGATCGGTGGGATGGAAGAACAGCAGCCTGTCACCAAATTCAGTGGTCACTACCCAGTTTGAGAAAATTATGCGGCAAGCAAATAAGGAGCAGACCCGCTTCGTAGTGCGCAAGCGTGGAGAGGCGCCGGTAGTAATCATGGGGATTCAGGATTACATCAAGACGGTTGCGCCGGAACCTGAAATTTTGAGAATCATCGGCGAGGTATCAAAGAGAAAAGGCACGAATAAGATGACCATGCGCGAGATCAATGCCGAGATCAAGGCTGCTCGGCGAGAGCAACGCCGGAAGAATGCTTCCGCTCAAACTCGTTCTTGACACCAATGTGATCGTTTCAGCCCACCTCAATCCCGACGGCCTTGAACGCTCAGCACTGGTCCTGGCGTTGACGCCCTCCCGCGAGGCTATTCGTATCGTCGAGATCCTCGCCGAGTACGACTCGGTACTCCACAGAAAGAAGCTGCAGATCGACGCGAAACACGCCGACGCGTCACTCAAACTTATTGAGGCTAGAGCCACATTAGTAACTCATGAAAGGCTTAACGCAAAGGCGCAAGGACGCAAAGACGCAAAGTCGGTGAGGGCGAGTATATGTGCCGACCTATAGATCAAACTGCCAAGTTCCACCGACTTGGTGGGCACATATACTCGCCCTCACCCGCTTTACGTCTTTGCGCCTTCGCGCCTTTGCGTTAGGTCTTTAACCGCAGATTTGTGAATAGAAGCGTGGGAATTGTTCCCTCCACTGGCGCTGGCGTAACCGCGTCTCCGAAACCGAGATCGACTTGGATCGGAATCCGCGCAGGTTCCAAATAGCCGACGAACTTAACCCGGATTCCTTCGTCAATGACAAGCCCAGCCTGGGCATCGAAGTCGATGAAACAGCGGCCAGCAAATATCCCTATCTTCGCCGCTTGCGGCCAACGATATGGCGAAACGACGGAACTGCGTGGCCGTGCTGACTACGCCGGGCTCCTTGTCAATCGACAATCCTAAAACCTTCAACTCTGATATATCCCTGAGCCTTCAACGACTCGGCCATATGCTGGGCCACCGGTGGCTGGCCTTGGCCGAAAGCCATCTGCAGATCCTGTTCGGCCTCGGAAACTGCATCAGTCTCCTGAACCAACTGAGCATGTGGCTTGACTAACACGAAATGGTAGCGCCACTGGTCTGGCATCCATTGCTCCAAGCAAGCAATCGACGGCATGAATGCGCCGGGTTTGCTATAACTACCTGGTTCGAACCGGAACCGTGGTGAAAGCGGTTGCACTTTGACCTCTGGCGTCGAAGCACGAAGGCAGCACGACTTGTATCTCTTACCACTGCCGCAGGGACAGGGAGCATTGCGACCCACTCTGTATGCAGGCCTGCGGGCGGCAGCACGATTGAGCAGTTTTTCCACATCGGCAATATCTTCGACCTCATCTGGTTCTATTCCAACGATAACCTGCCATCCCTTTTCATTACAGATGGACAAAACCTCTTCGGCTCTCTCCTCTGTTCTGACACGAATGACGGCAGGCCGCTTACGAGTTCCAAGTTTAGGCATAGAGCTCGTCTTCAATTCTC
>DASYPF010000373.1:0-19123 GCA_036006905.1 Acidobacteriota bacterium | reverse complement strand
CCACGATAACCAGAACGTGGTCGTGGACGTGGGCCTGGCCGTGAACGTGAACGTGAACGTAGACGGTCTTCAAAATCGTTAATTCCGACCTCGTTCAATCTCCCTGTTTCGCAGGTAGTTGGAAAAACGATGAACAAAATTCAACATTTTTTAGGAACTGATAGCATGGCGAACTCGATTCCAATAGGCAAAGCCCGCCACCGCTGAACAACCGTGATAGGTCCTCTAGAGAATTTCAGCGTAGACTATTCAGTGCCAACTGACTTTACCATTTTTTGTAAGAAATGAAGCCGATCAGCGATTTCATGGCACAACTGGGACGAGATTTCTCCAATCAGCCGCTGGTCGTGGAGATAATTCTGAAAGGTCAGTGGAAAACCCTCATGGGTGAGCAGATCAGCGGCAACGCGCGCCTCTTGAGCTTCGGGGACGGAGTGTTGCAGGTAGAGGTTTCTGACGAAAGATGGTTGCAGGAACTGAGCCGACTTTCGGAGGAAATTCGGGGACGAATTAACAAGTTTTTCGGAAAGGACGTGGTGCGCGCCGTCCGGTTCGTTCAAAAAAGCTGAACCTCGCAAAAGAATTTACGTTCTAGAGAGTGATGTTGGCTTATAATTATTGTTTTGCTTTGAACAGCGAGAGGGTATCGTCTTCATGAAATTTCTTTTAACTGTTTTGTCAGTACTGGCGGTAGTATGCGTTCCGCTCCATGCCGACAGAGTTTTCTCCACATTTGACCCTTCCACTGCCGGCTTAAGCCTGAAATTTGACGTCAACGCAGTCGCGACCGACAACTTTTTCTCGCCGATCATCATTTTTTCGCCAGACGGTAAAAAAGGATTTGTAAATTTTCCCGGATCCGATCAGGTCGCGGTGTTCGACTCGGACTCGACACAGACGATCACACAACTTGCCGTCGGAAAGAATCCGGGGCAAATGGCGCTTGCCCCCAACGGAAAGACCCTCGTGGTAGTCAATGCGGATCTACCCGACAAGATTCCCCTTCCCAAGCTGGTGGGAAGCATTTCGCTGATTGATGTTGACAGCCTGGCAGTGAAGACCGTGGCATTCGACAAAGTCGATTTCGGCATTGCCAGCAATGTGGTATTCACTCCGGATGGGAAAATGGCATTTGTGTCATCGACGGGTACCGATGAGGTGCTGCGCTTCAGCGTTCCAGATGGTGCTGAGATCGGGCCCAGGGTCAAGCTGGCCGGAGGAAGCCGGCCGGTAGGGTTGACGATGTCGCACGACGGGACTTTTCTGACCGCGGTGAATGTCGCCGACCAGCAGTTCTCAACGACGCTGGATTCGATCTCAATCATTGACGTCAGTTCGTTTAAAGTGCGGGCGACGGTAGCTCCGAAAGACCCTCACGATTTCCTGGCCTTCCATCGAGTAGCGTTGACTTTAGACGACAGCAAAGGAATTATCGGAGATGATGCTAATAAAGGCATTCTGGGGATCGACGACGTCTTCATTTTTGACACGAAAACAGGCGACGTCATCAAGCGAAAAGAAGTTGGCATTAACACTACTTACACGACCTTAACTCCCGACGGCGCCCGCTTTGTCGTCGTCGGAGAATTTGGAATATTTTTCATTCCCGTCGACGACCTGGATTCAGTGACCGAGATCGATCCTCCCGGTGGAAGCTTTGAGCGCGCGACCAACATCGTTTTTAGCTCCGATTCGAACACAGCCTACGTCGCGAGCCCGTCCAATAGTTCGGTGTACCGAATCGATCTGTCCACGCAAGCCGTGCCGGCGATGGTTCGCGTAGGTAAGGATCAAAAAAGTTTTACGGACAGCCCATTTTTTGTCACGCTGACCCCAGACGAGCAGCGACTCGCTGTGCTGAATTTCGGTTCCAATACGATCGACTTTATCGGTAAGACATTCGCCTTCGGCGCGTCGAGATTCTATGCAAACTCGACGCGTTTTACCGGATTGGCGGTGGCCAATGTTGGCGCGGCGACCGTCAATTTGAAATTGCAGGCTTTGTCCACCGGGGGAGCGGCCTTCCAAGATGATCCACAGACCGCTGACATCGTCGAAATAGTTAATCCGCAGAGTGTCGATCTAAGCCCGGGTCAGCAAATTACCGGGCTGGCGTCGGAACTCTTTCAGAGTGACCCACAAAAGAATCCGCTCGATGGATGGGTGTCAATGGACAGCACAGATCCGAATCTGATCGGATTCTTTGAGGTCGGTGATGCGTCCGGAAAGAAAATGGACGGCGCAAATTTTTTAAGGACCCCAAACAAGAATTGGATACTGCCGGTGGTGCGGCAAGACGATCAGTTTTCAACAGAGCTGATGATCGTCAATCCAAACTTCAATACAACAACTGTGAATATCGATGTGGTGGGTCCCGACGGCGCGTTGGTCACGACCCTCAGCGGTTCTATTCCTGGACTGGCTGTATTATCGCGAAAACTCAAAAGCGGCGATCCAAACGTACCTGATTTTATTCCCACTGCGGGCAATTTGAATGAATCCTACCTTAAGATAACGAGTACTTTGCCGGTGGGCGTACTGGGGTTTTATGAGACCGCCGACGAGTTGAGCGTGCTGCCTGCAACTGTGCCTCCAGCGGATGAGCCGGGCGTGACGGCGCTGGTAGCCCCTCAGGTGGCCATGCTGGGAGGGTTCAGGACCGTCGTCAGCCTGGTGAATCTTGCCGGTGGGGATTCTGACGTTACCTTGACCCTGTTAGACAACGACGGTAAGCCGTTGGCCGCTCCAAAGGTGGTGACAATAATCCAGTACAACACGCTGGTAGTCGATCTAGCTGACTTTTTCGGGTTGAGCGGGGACACGCCAATCTCCGGATGGGTGAACATTACTGGCCCCAATCCGGGGATTCTGGGAGCAGTTGAGCTATTCGCCTTCGACAAGGGATTTTCTGCGTATCAGCTAACGGCCAGCTCCGGGACGGATTTTCATTTTGCTCACGTGGCGCAAGGGAGTGGTTTTACCACCGGGCTGGCGCTGGTCAACGCCAATAGTCAGGCCGCAGTGGCGACGATTGAAGTATTTGATGGGGCAGGAACTCTCGTCAGTTCCCGCAAAGCGACTCTCGCGCCCAATTCCCGCCTTAGCGATGTGGTGCCTTCACTTCTTGGCATCGATTCTCAGATTGGCGGTAGAATTCGAGTGCGATCGACTTTACCTGTCGTTGGCCTGGAACTCTTTTTCACCGCCGACGTTCTCTCTTTGGCTGTAGTTCCACCGCAGACCGTTCCATAGGCTTTCAAGTTTCGGCTTGAAACTCGCAGAACGTGAGAAAAAATTCACCGCGAAGGCGCGAAGGCCGCGAAGCTAATAGGCGTGGAGGCTGTCTCAAAATTGTGAAACCACGGGGAACACTGGGAACACGGGGACCACAAGGGCTTTCGAAATTGGCAGTAAATCGTATTGATAAAGGAATCGTTAAATCCCCCGTGTTCCCAGTGTCCCCCGTGGTTCGTAGTTTTGAGACACTCTCCGTGCCTCGCCCCTCAAGCCGCTAAATAATTGACGCAAGTGTGCTTCGAACAAGACTCGTAGATACTAAAATCAAAAGTCTTCGCGCTCTTCGCGCCTTGGCGGTGAATTTCCTCACAATTTCTCCCGGAACCCGGGACTCGGAACGCGTGTTTGCCCCTGTGCTGGCATGCATGCCATAATCAAACTATGCGGATACGAATCGCAATTCTGTTTTTGATTTTCTCTAGCGGAATTTACCTGCAGGGGCAAACACCATCCTCGACACCCGCAAAACCGCCCTCTTCCTCGGTAGCTGACGCCTATTACCATTTCACTTTGGCGCGCTTCTACGACAGCACCGGCAATTCCAACGATGCAATTTCAGAGTATGAATTGGCTTTAAAGAGCGACACGAGCAATAGCCAAATCCTGGCTGAATATGCCGCGGCGCTGGCGGACATGGGCCGCACCGACGATGCTTTGCAGAAGGCACGGCAGGCAATTCAAGCCGACCCGAATAACGTAGACGCTCATTTGCTGATAGCAGACATTTATTCCCGTTCCCCCAAGCAGGATCCCAAGTCCCAGGAGAATGCCATCGGTGAGTATGAAAAGGTTCTGAAAGTCGATCCAGATAATTCTCCTGCGCTTTCAGCTTTGGGCCGGCTCTACGTGCGCGCCAATCAGTTTGCCAAGGCCGAGCAGGCGCTGCAAAATCTGGTAAACCATCAGGGGGAAGGTCCGGAGGACCTCTTTCTCCTTGCCATCTCGCAGGTGGAGCAGCAAAGATTTGCACCGGCGCTGGAAAACGTTAAGCGCCTGGTGCAATTCAATCCCGGGAATATTCGCGTTTTGATGCTCCAGGGATTCATCTTTGAACGAGTTGGCGACAACGAAAAGGCGCTGGCCACTTATCAGGAAGTTCTGAAATTACAGCCGGATAATTCCGAAGCAAAGCGTCACGTTGCGTCGCTTCTCGCTGAAAAAGGAAAATCAAAAGACGCGACGGAAATGTTGGAGGAGTTGGCCAAGCGCAATCCTTTTGATTCGTCAGTATTGCTGGAGCTGGGTAAGACTCAGCGTGAACAGAAAAAGCACGGAGAAGCCATCGCCACGTTCCGGTCGGCTGCGAAAGTGGATCCGGAGAATATCGAGATTTCTTATTGGCTGGCAGCAACCCTGGCCGACACAGGCCAGCGAGAAGAGGCATTGGCCATTCTAAAGAAAGTGCTGGAGCCGCAAGACAAAGATCGTCGCAAGAAGATCCCCATCTTGCTGCAGATTGGAAGCATTCAACGGGAAGACGCTCAATACGATGCCGCCATTGGGACCTTTCAGCAGCTCTTGAGAGAATTCCCTGACAGTTTGCAGGCTTATCTCTATCTGGCGGACACGTATCGCCAGAAAAAAGATTACCCGCATGCGGCTGAGACCCTATCCAAGGGCAGGCAGAAATTCCCGGACGACAAGAACCTGGTGATCTCTGAAGCGCAAATTGTGGCGCAACAGCGTGGCTTGGAGGAAGGACTGAAGATTCTCGATGACGAAATTCGCAAGCACTCCGGCAAGACGGAGGAGGATAAGGCACTGCTTCTGCGGCTCAAGCTGAATCGAGCCCAGTTGTTTTTCGATCAGCGCGCCTTTCAGCGCGCTGAGAACTACCTGCAGGAATTGAACAAGGAACTTCCGGAAAACGACGCGATTCTCTTCCAACTGGCTGCCGTCTATGAGCGGGAGAAGAAAAATGAAAAGGCGGAAGAAGTCTTCAGGAAGCTGCTGCAAAAGAATACTGAAAATGCCAACGTTCTGAACTATCTCGGCTACATGTGGGCCGACCGCGGAGAGAACTTGCAGCAGGCGCTAGAGTACATCCAAAAAGCCGTGGAGCTGGATCCTTTCAACGGCGCCTATCTGGACAGCCTTGGCTGGGCGCAATTCAAGTTAAACGACTTGAAGGGCGCGGAAGCCAACTTGAACAAGGCAGCCAAGATCGTTCGCAATGATCCGACCATTCACGAACACCTGGGAGACCTATACGAGCGCCTGGGGAATTATCCAGAAGCGCTGCAGGCTTATCGGCTCTCGCTGACCTACTCCACCGAACCAAAAGAAGCCGAAAAGATCCGCGAAAAGATCAAAAAGCTCGACAAGCTGACCAAGAAGTAAAAACCAGGCGGTAGTCGGCAGTCGGCAGGAACCAGTCGGCAGTAGGCAGGCAGCAGTCGGCAGGGAAAACCGTCATGGGTCATTCGTCATTGGTCATTCGGGACTGGGTCGATCCCTCGTTCGGGACTGGGGTCGATCCCGCGATGCGGGATCAAGGCTTGTCTCCAGTTCGATTAATGACAATTGACTAATGACGGATGACACTTTTCCCCGCCTTACTGCCCCTGCTTACTGCCGACTGCTTACTGCCTCCTGCCGTTGCCTCCTGCCTACTACCGGCGACAATAAATTTGATCCTCAAAGCGTCTGCGAGGGCTAATAGCTTACCGTCGGCGCTGAATGTGCATCCGTAAACGCAATGGTCGCGCTTCCGCCTTTCCGAACATTAGTGACCAGTGCCGGCCGAAAGCAAACCAGACATGTGCCTTTAGCGTGACGAACGCTCGGAAAAACGATGCCGCTTGATCCTGACGCCAGCAGCGTTCTGGCGAGAATTTGAGAGCTGCGGTAGCTCTTCGGGTCCAGACATTTGGCGAAGCTCGCATCATCCCGAACGTCATGGAAGTCAGCTCGAAAATCCGCCAGATAATCGTCGAACGTAAACGCTTCTGGCTCCTGCCAGTTGATCTCCCGCAATTCCTGTGCTTTGTGGTGCGCCAGTTCAATTGCAGCCGTGTCAAGTTCGAAGGCTGCGTACCAGGCACCCCTCTCCGGGCCGTTGAAACGGCTGCCCGCTGGATGAGCGTGACAAAAGGCCGCATTCACGATGTGTGCGTAAGGTACGCCGAACAACAGTTCATGCACGCTGATTCCGGGAAGCAGGTTCGCTTCGCCGAGCAGCCGGTCGTTTGTGGCGCCGTCGAGTTCGAACAGGTCGTTCAGTTCGTCGGCGTCTTCGGCAAGCCGTTCAAGCACGCTCTGATCGTCGTAGCAGGAAGGGATGAGCCGGTGGGTGTCATCCTGCCGAATAGTAGTGACTTTGGGCGTCACCTGCGGCCTCGGCGGGCGTCGAGCAATTGCCGAATGCGGACGAGCGCGGGCACCCCGCCTTTGATCATGTAATTAAGAGGCGCCTCTCCCTCGAACATCGGATTTGTGTTGGGCAAATTGACCCAAGCGTCCGCCAGCTTGCGGCTGTAAAGGATGTTCAGTGCTCTGAACGCGCCGACAAGGAGCGAGATTCTCGTGAGCTTGTCCTGGTCGAGCCTTTTCTTTTGGCCTCTTTTCAATTGGTAGAAGACGCCATTGGATACGCCGCCAAGAAGCTGTCGCGCAGCCTCGTCACGCAATTGCCAGGCCTGCGCTAGCTTGAAAAACGCCGGTATGGCCGAGCGGCTCAACCGCTGCTGCACGTCTTTGTTCGACAGATCAGCGGCTTTCTCGGTTGAGAATCCCGTTAGCGGTTTGAGTGTGGCCATCTGAGTGTGCCTCCATATATGGAGGAATATACATCCATTTATGGATAGATACAAAGCCTGTCGTCGCTTGCGGGATCATAATTTCAGTGTCCGCGAAGCGGACCAATAACAGTAGCCGGGGGTGCCCACGCGCGAAACGCGAGGCACCCCCAGTCCGGGATTCCCACACCCTAATCGGACCGCGTAAGCGGTCCCATTTTGCTTCATTTCTTCTTCGCAAATTGTTCGCAAATTCCTCGACAGCCCGGTTGTGTAAGCTGAGAACCAAAGGAGTTTTGCTCCATGGCACAAACTTTAACCCGATTGCTTACCCGCATTGTGTTCTCCACAAAGGGTTGTCAACCTTAGGATCTACTCACAAATTGAATCAGAACTGTACCGTTACATCCGGGGAATCCTTGCAAATCTGCATTCTCCCTGCATTGAAACTAATGGGACCGCTTACGCGGTCCGATTAGCGAGGGAATCGCTGGCCGGGGGTGCCTCGCGCTTCGCGCGTGGGCACCCCCGGCTACTGTTATTGGTCCGCTTCGCGGACATGGCCCGCCAGAGGCGGTCCAGGCGCGCCTACGGCGCGCAAAGGGTCGCCTTTTAAGGCCCGACCGTAAGGTCTGGATCAGCCCGCTCGTGCCGCTGCGAATTTGTCGCTGGGCCGCGGCGAGCGATGTGACACAGCCTACCCTCTATCGAACATTCATTACATAAATCTCGTAGTTTCCATCGCGGTTGCTGTGGAAGGCTATCTTAGAACCATCAGGCGATACGGAAGGGGATCCATCCAGGGCGGGTGCAGCGGTCAGTGTTCGCAGGTTCTTTCCATGCGAGCCTATTTCGAACAAATTGATTTTCTCTCCCAGCTTACCAACTCCTCTTCTGAAAAATATCTTCGTGCCGTCCGGTGACCAATTAGGTTCAACAGAACTCTCCGGATCGTTAGTGAGCATGGAGGCGTGGCTGCCCTCAGCGTTCATCACGAATATCTGAAATGGATTACCCCAATTCACTTTCTGGCCGACGTTTGAGTATGCGATTCGTTTGCCATCCGGCGACCACGATGGGTGAAAGCCTCCTGACGTAGTCAGTTGTACAACATTACCTCCATCAGCGTTCATCAGATGGATTTCCGCTCTGCCCGCCTTAACGCGCGCGAATGCAATTCTTCTCCCATCGGGCGACCATGCAGGTTGCCAGTTACCCGGCGGATAATCTGTAAGTCTCTTCTGATGGCTCCCATCGGCATTCATTAGGTAAACCTCTTTGTGACTATCGCGGTTGCTGGTAAACGCGATTTGCTTACCGTCGGGCGACCATGCGGGCTCTGTATCGTCGGCCGACGTGCGCGTAATTTCCACCGGCTGGCGCCCATCCGCCTTCATGATGAAGATGTTCTGTTTACCGGCTCGATTGCTTGAAAACGCGATACGGGTTCCGTCCGGAGACCAGGCCGGCAAAAGATCGTCTGCTGGTTCGTTGGTAAGCCGGGTCAGATCTCCGTCAACGCTGGTGGTGTAAATCTCAAAGTTGCCGTCCCTGTCTGTTTGGAAAACTAGTCTAGTGCCATCCGGTGACCAGGCTGGGCGCACATCCATTGCAGGGTTATTAGTGACTCTCTTTAAAATGCTGCCGTTTGCATCCATCACATAAATTTCCTTGTTGCCGTCTCTACTACTGCAGAATGCGATTTGTGAACCGTCACGAGACCATTTTGGAGCCTCATCACCTGCCGGATTATTCGTCAAGTTCGTTTGATTCGACCCATCGGCGTCCATGACATACACCTCAAAGTTGCCATCCCTGGCCGAAATAAACGCTATGCGTTTTCCGTCCGGCGACCACTGTGGCTCTGCGTCGTACTCCGGGTCGTCGGTCAGTCTCACAAGACCGCTGCCGTCAACGTTCATGGTGTAGATGTCGAAGTTGTACGAGTAGCTGTTGTTTCGGTTGCTGCAAAACGCAATCTTCTTTCCGTCGGGAGACCAGGCGGGCGCGTGGTCCTCTCCGACGTCTCTGGTGACCCTCACCTGGTTAGTGCCGTCGGCGTTCATTACATAAATCTCCCAATTTCCATCTCGATTGCTGGTGAGAGCTATCCGGTTTCCGTCGGGGGACCATGCAGGCTCTTTGTCATCAAGCACACTGTTGGTAACCCGCTTCAGGTTGGACCCATCGGCATCCATCACATAGATCTTGCCCTTACCGTCACGATTGCTTGCAAATGCGATCTTCAACCCGTCGGGTGACCATACCGGGGTTTCGTCGATTGCCGGATTATTGGTCAGCCTTTGCAAGCTGATAGTTGCAGGCGCAGACCGAGCTTCTTCGTTTGCATTGCGTAAAACCTTCAAGTAAGCAGCCAGCGCAAACAATCCAACCAATGCGACCGCAGTGCAAAGAAGGGCTGGAGACAGTTTCCACATTCTCCAGCCAGACTTGCTTCCAGATGACAGAAGAGGCTTCGCCTTAAATTCCGACACAGCAGCGGGTGCTTGCTGCGTTGCCTTGCTCTCTTCCTCCTCTTCTTCAGTGACGATGCGAGCGAAGGTATGCTTTTCGATAATGGTTGCGGTGCTTGCGGCTTCTGCAGGTTCGAGATGATTGGAATCGTTCAGAACCTCGGTCTCTCTCACCGCGGCAACGAAGCGATAGCCGCGCTTAGGGACAGTCTCAATGTAGCGCGGCTGGGACGAGTCATCGCCCAGAGCCCTTCTCAGTTCGTGTATGTTGCGCGAGAGGCTTCCTTCTTCAACGAAGCTGTCGGCCCAAACCTTGTTCAGTAACCTCTCTTTTTCAACTACCTGGCCGCTGTTTTCGACAAGCATCACGAGAGTCTCTAAAG
The DNA here is from genome assembly GCA_036006905.1 of Acidobacteriota bacterium. Classification (GTDB taxonomy): domain Bacteria; phylum Acidobacteriota; class UBA6911; order JACQSX01; family JACQSX01; genus DASXTB01. The sequence continues at coordinate 9,232 of DASYPF010000373.1, read as the reverse complement.
CCTTCGGAGTCACGTGGACCGTCTTGCCGCCTCGCGTCAATATCCGTCCGGAAGCATCCAGCAGGAAAGGCTCGAACTCATATAAGTGATGGCCCGTCGGGTGCATAGGGCTTGTAAGAACTCTGTAAGAACTTTATCAGCGCAACTTTAATAAAACCCAAAAGACTTTTGCGATCCTTCGGCACTATCGTCCGTGCCATCGGCCCGGACGGCGCAGGATGTTCTCAACAGAAATGTCGAAGTTCTTACGTAAATTATATGCCAATTATATGCCTTGGAGGCCAATTACAGCAATGCCAAGAAGCTCAGAAAGCAGCTCTAGCTCTAAGCTCTCAGGTCTCAGCTCTCAGCTAGGTTGAATGTTGTGTTGGGGAGTGTCAGTTGGGTTCTCGTGCATCGCCATGGCTCTCAACCATTAAGGCTGAGAACTGAGAGTTCAGACCTGAGAGCTTAGAGCTGAGACCTGAGAGCTGCCAGAGAGACGGCGTGGGCAAGAAACGCAGAACGGAAAAAACGGTCGAGATTCATCAAGTTTATGTCGTCAGACAAAAGAAAGAATTACCGGTGCTGTGCGACCAGTGCCCAACAGGTGAAGGCCTGATGCTGACACCAGAAGAGGCCGCCGTGGTCGCAGGCGTCTCCGTGCGCAAGATTTACGGCTGGGTTGAAGCGGGAGTGATTCACTACAGAGAACTATCCGACGGTTCGCTGGTTGTCTGCCTCAACTCGCTGGCAAGCACTGAGGCTAGAGTTCGCTGAGGTACACCCTAGGTGCAGGATTCGCATTAGTTGGTCTATGGCCGCGTTCCACGGAGGTCTGACGGTGCCGCAGTGCCACCGAGTCGCATGCGTCAGCAAGCGAACGCTGGAATTTCGCATTAATTATTAGAGGAATAGAGGACCATTGTGAGACGAAACAAATACCAGCCATGAGCCTCGTCTGCAAATCACGCTGGTCAAACGACATCGTGAATCCACCTGCATTGCTGGATCCGCAGGGAATTGGGGCCGTCATCGCGGCGATCCAGAACGGAAGCATGTTCCGCGACTCAACATCGGCCTAGGGAGTTAACAATGACGTGGACCCTCAACGGTCGCATCGAATCATCAACTGGTGAGAACGTTTCGCTCGCGGAATGTCGTGTCGACGTGTTCTTCGACCGTTACCGCACGACAGATCTCCCCGAATACGCCGTTCCAGCCAAGCCGGAACGCGCCCTGGGTCGTGGCGCAATGCGCCGAGATCGACCGGTGGTTGAAGGCGGCACGATTGCGCTGGCGGCTGTGTCCGTTAGTGATCAAGTATCGACATACACGGACGCTTCAGGCGACTTCGCCGTTGACCTGCCCGACAAGACCGAACTGGCGAACAAGACGTTGGAGTACGTGGTTTCGGCGCCGTCCGGCGTAACCGTTGCACAAGGTTCGTTCAATGCCGACCGCGTCAAGGATCTGTTGCGAATTGCGGTCCGGCGCGTCGAGCGGATTCCGCTGGTCCCGCTGAAAACGCCGGACGAACCTAAAACGCGCCGTATTACCGGGAAGGTGATCGAACGCAATGGCAGGGCGCTTCCACCGAACCTTCAAGTGCTGTTATTCTCGCGCAAACGCGGCGAGAAGGCGTCGAAGGTGGTTGGAGAGGACGCGCCGATTCTCGTCGCTCGAGCCGATGCATCCGGGTATTTTGCCGGCGACGTGCCAAACGAAGAATTTGAGCGCGTCGCCGGTCTTGTGGCGGGTTTCGCCGACGAGATTCCGGTTGCACTCGCCAAAGGACGTTTGCCCGACCCGGTCTTCCTCATGGTTCAATTTTCCGACGTCACCTTGCCCGTGCCTACAAAAGATGATTGCCATTGCGAAGACGCCAAGGCCGCGCCACGAACGCCAACGCATGACGACATTGACAACGCCCCGGAAACCTATTCGACTGATCTCGGCACAGGACAGTGCATCCGCTTCAACAAGCCGAACAGAGCGATCGAGGAATTTGATTTCTATTCCGTCGTGCGAACGACCGAGCCGGACATTCGCGGCGTGGTCGGCGGAACGACGAGCCGTTGGTCGACCGGGCCGCGCGAGGTGGCGTCGATTGCCGCTGAGCCTGCCGCCGAAGCTGCACGGGCAGAAGCCGCGGCGAAAGCCGCTGAAGCTGCTGCTGCAACTGCCGCGTCTCAAGCGGAGAAAGCAGAGGCGAACGCCGTCGCTGCCGAGAACTCAGCAAAAGTACTTGCTGACCAGGCAGCAGCGACGAGTTCGCCCACGGACAAGGCAAGGGCCGACGAGTACGAGAGGTTAGCGAAATTTTACCGCCAAACGGCGAGGATAAAGGCAGATGAGGCAACGTCGGCGGCAACGGCCGCGGCGTCTGCGAGAGCCGAAGCGGAAAGCGCGAAGATGAGGGCGGAGACGGCGGCCGGGCTGCAGGCGGATGCCGAATCGGCGCGGGCGGCTGCTGCGGCGCGAGATGCGGCCCAAGCGGCTCGGAGAGCCGGCATGAACAAGCCGGCCGGACGCGCTCGCCTTGACAAGAACAACCCGGTCGACTGGGATTTCACACCCACGTTCTACGAGGCCGCCACCATTGCGCACGGTCACCTGCTGCATTTCAAACAGGTGTGGTACGCGGACGGCTATTCGCTCGGAGATCTTCTTTACAGCCTGCCGCTCGCGCCTGGTCAGAAAAAGCTTATTTCAGTCGTTGACTGGGAACGCCGCGAGCGGGCCGAGCGGGTTGAAACGACTATCGGATCCGAGGCTCTGAACGCGCTGATCGCCAGAGATCGGGATCTCGGCGAAGTGGTGACTGGTACGTTAACGGAATCGTCGCGCGGAGGGTCGCGGAACACCACTGCAGGGATCGGCGTCGGCACCGGGGCCGCTGGAAACGGATCGTACCAGGGGTTCAACTTCGGCGCGCTGCTCGGTATCTCGGGTGGCTATGGCGAGAGCAACTCGGCCGCGTGGATGGACTCAGCGCGTAATCTGTCGTCCACCTCGCTGCAGACGCTTCGAGATCGGACACTGCAGTCTGCGTCGGCGGTTCGCAGTCTGCGGGCCTCGGTCGTTCAAACCGTGTCTCAAGGCGAAACAGTGCGAGCTACGACAGAAGTCGTCGCGAATCATAATCACTGCCACGCACTCACCATACAGTACTTTGAAGTGCTGCGCCATTTGAAGCTCACCCACGAGCTCACCGACGTTCAGGAGTGTCTGTTCGTACCCTTTCCGATGGAGGACTTCGACCTGACGAAGATCCTGCGCTGGCGGCAGGCCCTGCAAACGTACCTTCAGCGCCGCGAGCTTGCCGACGCATTTGATGCGACGCGTCGGGTTCAGACCGCGTGGTCCGAGGTCGACTTTCCCGTCGGCCAATACGCCGACGAGATGATTACTTCGCTTGCCGGCGAGTTAACTCTCACCGTGCTGATCCCGCTGCCGCCGTTTCCGGAGCGACCGAAGCAAAGACCCGAAGACAGCGCCGCGGACTTCGCCAAGGCGACAGCCGATGCTGTCAACCCGACGACCGGGCCGTTGGGAGTGTTCCTCGCGATCTTTACCGGCGGCGCGTCCCTGGCGGCTGGCGCAGCAACGAGCGCGGCGATCGACGCCACGAAAGCTGCTGCACAGGGTGCCCGCGGTCTCGCCGACGAGATGTATTCACTGACGCCGCAAGAACGCTATGAGAAGTTTCATCACGACGTGGTGCCAGGTGTTGTGCAGGGCTTTGTCGATCAACTCGAGCTGTGGGCTCTCGTGGGATCTACGGAACGGCGCATCGGCAGTGCCGATTTCACGTTGGTCTCAGAGTACGCCCCTGCGACCCCCCTCGTCGTCACGGTCCGCGCGAGCGCGATCAGCGGTGTGCGGCGAAGCGAGCTGACGCAGTTGACGATCAAATCGGCGAGTGGTCTTCCGTCAGGATGCCGCGCGATCATCAACACTGCCACGATTCGGTATCGCACGAAGACATTCGAGCACCCGCTTCTCGACGACCTGCGAGTCAATGACGACATTGACATGCCGAAGGCACTGCCGGTTTTCACGAACCTGTTTGACTTCAGCATTCAGCAGCTTGGAATCGGCCAAGGCGCCACGCTCTACACTCCGATCGATGCGTGGGAACAGCGCAGCCCAAGAACAGAGGATCGACGGCTCGCGTTCGAGCTCGTAGAGCACCTCAATGACAACATCGAGTTCTACCACCATGCCATCTGGTGGACGATGGACCCCAATCGCCGGTACATGCTGCTCGACGGCTATCTTGCGCCGGGATCGAAGGACCGCAGCGTCGCGTCTGTCGTCGAGAACCGGCTGATTGGCATCGTCGGCAATTCGCTGGTGATGCCGGTGGCACGCGGCAACCATCTCGATCCCCGGTTCAGCGTCGACACCGCCGACGTTGCACAGCGCCTGTTGGATTCTTACAAGTTGTATTCGCCTGTTCCGCCGACCCGCATCAGCCTGCCCACGCGCGGCGTTTTCGCCGAAGCAGTGATGGGCTCGTGCAACGCCTGCGAGGAGATCGACGACTCGAAGTACTGGCGGTGGGAGGAATCGCCGATCGACGAGCCGCCTGCCATCGAGCCGTCTTCGACCAGTACACGAAGGGTCGAGCCGACGGGTCTGCAACCGACGGCGTTGCCGACTCCAATCGTGTCGATACAGAACGCTCCGAGCATTCCGGATCCAACCGGCGTGCGCGCGGCGCTCGACGCGATCACCAAGCAGTCGTTCGCCGACATCACCGGCTTGGCCGGCACACAGGCTAATGCGGCGGCGGCGTTCTCGAAGGCTATGGATACGGCCCTCGCGTTTGGCAAGGAGGCATCGACGCTCGCGCAGCAGGCAGCGATGACGAAGAACATCGGTCAGACCATGCGCGCGATCGACAAGGCTGAGGGCGAGAACAAGATCGACAAAGGCGACGCCAAGCAATTGCGCACATCGGCTCTCAAAACGATGACAGGTGACGCACCAAGCGATCCGAAGGCCGCTTCGGTCGCTGATCGACTTAAGGTGATTGACGATCAAGCAGCCAGTGGAAACATCACCCCGGAAGAAGCGGCTCAGCGCAGAGCCGAGATAATGAAGGGACTTGCTCCTGAAGAGATGACTAGAGTGCAAGAGAGCGGCGTGGCCACAGAAGTCATGAGCAAGATTCCGGGCGAGAGCGTTGAGAGCGTCGAGACGGGGACGACTAAGGTGACTGCACGACCTGGATCCATACCGGGGCTGGTCGGGAGTACCCTGCTTGGTGCCGCGCCGGGGGCAGGCAGCCCCGCAGTCGTGCAACGCGCTTTCGGTATCGATGTCTCGAGGCTTAATGGCAGAGTCGACTGGGATAAATTTGTAAGTAAAAGTGGCCATTCATTCGCGTTCGTCAAGGCGACTGAGGGCACGTCTATTGTCGATAGTAGGTTTCAGGAAAATTGGACCACCCTCGAAAACGCCCCACTCATCCGCGGCGCATATCATTTTTATCGGTTCAACCAGGACCCCGAGGAGCAAGCCAACCTGTTCATGGCGACCGTGGGCAATCTCGATCATCCCGGAGATTTGCCTCCGGTAGTCGACATCGAATGGCAGAAGGACGACAAAGGAAATTATGTCAAGCCAAATGCCGACACTCTGATAGCCGACATACGGTTCTGGGTTCAAAGAGTCGAAACGCGCTATGGCCGTAAGCCTATTATCTATACTGCGCGCGAGTTCTGGGAAGAATACACGGATAGCTCAAACGACTTCAATGAGTATCCTCTTTGGGTCAGCACGATATGGCAGAAGCCACCTAAACAGGTGTCAGAGCCGGAATTGTTCGGCGGGTGGGCTGCGTGGACATTCTGGCAGGTGGGTTATGACAAAACGATACCGGGCGTCCCCACTCCGAAAGGTTTCGATGGTGTCGATGTCAACCTTTTCAACGGAACGTTGGAATCACTCTGGCCCTTGGCGCAAATGCCGCGACCGCGGGGATAGATGTCACGATCGAGTCCGTACTCCTGGGAAGCAAGTTCATGCTACCTGATCGAAAGCTAATGCCAAAGGCTGCGAGTCTTGGCTGGGTTAGTCGTAACTGACTTTCATTCAGCAGGCCCTATGGAGATTCTCAAATGCCCAAGCAAATAAGCGAGAAAACCGATATCTACTTTGCGTTTTCTGTCGCGACAAGAAAGGGAACCGCTCCCGGCGGTTTCGGAGATCTGATAAGCAAGCTCATCGCAGCGGGAATTAAACTGCGTGGTCTCTCCGCGTTTGTATCAGGACGAAGAACCAAGGTCTACTGTGTGCCGGATAATGCCGCGGCGTTTCGGGCGTTTGCGAAGGAATCCCGGTTGCGGGTCAAACAGAAAAGCGTAGAGATCTGTACCGGCGATACTTTTTCAGTGATGGGTACTCTCAACAAGTGGGCCATATCGGGTGAGATCCCGCTGGCGTTCAACTTTTCAAGTCGGGGGGAGGGCTTCGTCTACCGAGAAGTATATACCGGCCCTGTGTAGGTACGGAGAGATACACAGGATTGCGTTTGAAAGTTGTCAACGCGACGGACAAATCATGATCAAGAGTTCATCGACACCAAACGCACCAATGGAAAGGGATGGGAGTCGAACAGATCCCGGCGCGTTTCTGTTGATGACTTCAGTCTGGCGTCAACAGACGGAAAAGAAGGAAGGATCGACGCCTTGGGAGGCTTCTACGTGCTTGCGGGACAGTTCACCGGAGGATCTTTCACTCCGGCTGTCGGGGTACATAGGAGATGGAAGTGGGCGTGGCCTGAATAGGGTTCAGCGCCAGCGGGAGTCCCCCAACTGACTTATCGGATGGGCCTGCCAGTAACCCAACCGATGATTGGCGGACTGCCACCGGCCGTGTCCCCGGTGACCTATTTGCGCTTTACAACGGGTGTGTGCTTCTAGCATGAAGGGCATCGTTTAAAGAGGGCCGAAAGTCGAGCCGATTTGAAGACAAGCGAGGAAAGTAGATCAAAGCCCTTGTGGTCCCCCGTGGTTTAATAGTTTTGAGACAGCCTCCACGCCTATGAGCTTCGCGGCCTTCGCGCCTTCGCGGTGAATTTTTTCTCGCGGGCTGACGCCCGCGGTTCTGTGGAGGGTGTACTTCGGTTGATTCTCCCTACGCGGGCTCACGCCCGCGGTTCTGTCGGGCCGCCACGAAGGCGTGACCGAGTCATGAATGAGCAATGACGAATGACCAATGACGCTTTTCCCTGCCGACTGCTGCCTGCCTACTGCTGCCTGCCTACTGCCGACTGGTGCCTGCCACTGCCTCCCGCCTCCTGAAACTTCCCCCTTGTACTGATCTTCCTGCTACTGCTAACTTGCCACTGGGATGTTCGCCGTACCCTCCTTCGCGAAGATCAATTTGTACTTGCGCGTGCTCGGCCAGGAAGCAAGCGGCTACCACCGCATTGAAACGGCGCTTCAAACGATCTCGCTGCATGACACCCTCTACTTTGAGCGACGTCGCCGGCCGGGGATCGAGGTTACGTCAGACCGCTCCCCGTCTGGTGAGGCAAACGTCGTGCACAAGGCCGCTGCACTTCTGCTTCCAGCCGGAAAAGGGATTCGGATCCACGTACAAAAACAGATCCCTGTTGGCGCCGGATTGGGAGGCGGTTCCAGTAACGCTGCCGTAACGCTGCTTGTGCTAAATGACGTCTTTCGACTGAAGTACAGGCTTCCCGAGTTGGTACAGGCGGCCAGTAAGCTGGGAATGGACGTCCCGTTTTTTCTCGTGGGAGGCACCGCTTGTGGACTCCATTATGGCGAAAACATAGTGCCGCTTCCGGATGCCCCCGCCACCTCTCTGGTTTTGTTGTATCCTGGTGTACAGGTGATCACCGCTCGGGCTTACGGAAACTTGAAGTTGACAAAAAATCAGGCGGACGGTACGATCCAAAATTTCTGTTATTCGCTGTTAAATCATAGAGTTGATGCACTCGATTCTTCTCTGAGCAACGATTTTGAAGCGAGCGTCCTTGGAGACCGGCGAATTGCGGAGGCAAAGAGGTTTTTGCAACGCCGGGGCTTTAGCAACGTGCACCTGAGCGGCTCTGGCTCCGCGCTGTTTGCTTTGGGTAGCACTCGAAAGAAGTTGCCGGTAAAGAACGACTGGGAGATTTGGCAGGCGCGCTTTCTGACGCGCAGCCAGTATCGGAGAAAACTAAGCCGGTGCCTGCGATGGCCCGAAGACTGAGAGCATGAGAGAACATTGGGAGACATTGGGCAGTAGGCAGCGAAGCAGTCGGCAGGAGGCAGCGGCGTGAAAAGCGTCATTCGTCATTGGTCATTCGTTACTCTAGAGGATTAGGCGTTCGTGATCAAGGTTGTCTCGGATTACGACGAACGAATGACAAATGACGAATGACGAATGACGGCCTTTCCCTGCCGCCTGCCTCCTGCCGATGAGCGTTCCGGTTTTGTAACAAAAGTTGGACGCAAAAGTATTGGGGCGTCGTCAAGCGGTAAGACACAGGTCTTTGGAACCTGCATTCGGAGGTTCGAATCCTCCCGCCCCAGCCAACTCCAAAAAAACCATAAACGGGCAGGATCAGCGCAAAGAACAGCTCTTGCGCGACGTTCCTGTTGGTTTACCGCCATGGTCAGATGGGTAATTTAAAAGTCTTTTCGGGAAGCGCCAATCGACCCCTGACTGGGGAGATCTGCCGAGAACTGGGCTGCCATCTGGGTGAAACGAAGCTGACTCATTTCAGCGACGGGGAGATCCATTTCCAGATTCTGGAAAATGTGCGCGGCGCGGATGTCTTCATCGTTCAGCCTACCTCTCATCCGGTGAACTCCAACTTGGTGGAACTGCTGATCATGATCGACGCGTTCAAGCGCGCCTCAGCCGGGCGCATAACCGCCGTGCTTCCGTATTACGGTTATGCAAGGCAGGATCGGAAAGACAAGCCCCGCGTGCCGATTTCGTCCAAGCTGGTGGCAGATCTGATCGAGGCGGCCGGCGCCAGCCGCGTGCTCACCGTGGATTTGCACGCCGGGCAGATCCAGGGGTTCTTCAACATCCCGGTGGATCATTTGTATGCGGCTCCGGTAATGTTGGACTACGTCAGCGATTTGAAGATCGATACGATTGTCTCGCCCGATGCAGGAGGACTGGAGCGCGCGCGCGCCTTTGCGAAAAGGATGAGGACCAATCTGGCGTTCATTGACAAACGGCGCAAAGCAGCCAACGTGGCTGAGGTGTTCAATATTAT